>SBBT01000011.1 GCA_005239595.1 Candidatus Troglogloeales bacterium
ACCCAACCACGTCCATCTTAGTCGCTGCTACTAGGTACGGCTTATCAAGCAATCCATGGCCATACGATACCAGTTCCGACCGAACCGTCTCAAGATCGGAAATGGGATTGTCCGTTACATTCACTGAAACATCCACCAAGTGCAGCAAGAGGATTGTCCGCTCCAGGTGTTTTAAGAAACGGACCCCAAGACCTTTCCCCTCGTGAGCCCCTTCAATCAATCCTGGAACATCCGCGATCGTAAAATGATACTCCCTTTCACGTTCCTTCTTCCAGGCAACCACACCCAAATTGGGAACGAGGGTTGTAAACGGATAATCCGCAACCTTGGGACGGGCCGCGGAGATAGCGGCCAGAAGGGTGGATTTCCCGGAATTCGGAAGCCCAACCAATCCAACGTCCGCCAACAATTTTAGCTCGAGCGCCAACCAGCGTTCTTCTCCTTTTTCCCCTGGCTCGGCGATACGCGGCACCTGTCGGGTAGCTGATTTAAAATGTGTATTCCCGCGCCCGCCATGCCCTCCTCTGGCCACAACAACTTGCTGGCCCTGTTTTGTAATATCGGCCACGATCTCTCCCGACGCCAGATCGTGAATGACGGTTCCAATCGGAACTGGGATCACGCAATCGGCACCATTTTTTCCGGAACAATTCTGACCACGCCCATGTTCAGCACAGGGGACCAGATAGTGCTGTTGATAACGTAGATCCAGCAAGGTGGACAGTTGACCTGTACCCTCCAGGACAACATTGCCACCGTTGCCTCCATCACCCCCATCGGGACCTCCTCGGGGGACGTATTTTTCCCGACGGAAGCTGACAGATCCGTCTCCACCATTGCCCGCCTTGACATAAATTTTAACTTGATCGACAAACACAGGAAACACCTCGGAAGAGGCAGGGGAGGTTTGGATGAACGTTCTTTTCTAAACGGAATGCAAGATACGGATGGAGGGAAACTAGCCTAAAGGATAGATACTGACCCGCTTTTTGTCCCTTCCAAGTCGTTCGAACTTGACGATACCCGACGCTTTGGCAAAAAGGGTATTATCCTTTCCAATACCCACATTGATCCCAGGGTGGATCCGGGTCCCCCGCTGCCTAACGAGGATATTACCTGTTAAAACCACTTGCCCGCCAAAACGCTTTACCCCTAAGCGTTGCGAATTGCTGTCGCGACCATTCCTTGTCGCTCCCTGTCCTTTTTTATGCGCCATCGCTAAAATCCTTTCACAGACCCCTTACGCCTTCATTGCTTAAGCATAGAGGAAGTTATCCGCACCGCTAAGCAACAACCCGCACAATCACTCCTTGAGAATCTCCAAGGTCCTGTGCGATGAAAACAGCCTCTTCGATTGGAATCTTTCTAATGACCTCCTGTGTCTCGGAGTCGATTACCTTGATCACCATTTCGCCATTTTCTTCAACTAAGATATATTGGAAAGGACGCTTTCGGCGCCTGGCATCTTCATTCAGTCTTTTTAAGAGCCGTTGCAGCTCCTCGCCGTTGGGTAATTTAACATCATTAACCAACGGTACCGTCTGTCCCGCAACCAGCATATTCTGTTTTAAGGCAACTTTTTCATCCGGATTGGCCGCAATCGTAGCGGGGACCACATTCGAAGAGGGCCCCACAGGCATGGCCCCCGGAGGTATGGGCGTAATCATCGTCTATCCCCCAATTAATACGCCGTGCGCCGCAGTCACCCATCAAACGATCTCAGCAATCCTGACCTTCGTAAACCATTGCCGATGACCCTGGGTCCTGCGGTAGTTTTTCCTTCTTTTCTTTTTAAAAACCAAAACTTTTTTATCACGGCCTTCCTGAAGGATTTCCCCAACGACCTTGGTAACCTTTAATCTCTCGGGGGAGAGAATAGTGCCTTGTTCGTTCTGAAGGAGCAGAACAGATCGAAAGTCTATCTTTTCACCAATATTATTGGCGCATCTTTCCAGGTGGATTACATCACCCACCGCTACTTTGTACTGTTTTCCCCCTGTCTCTATTACAGCGTGCATTCTAAACCCTACCTTCTCTCTTGTACAACTTAAGGTTTATCTTCCTACCATATACAGGTTGTTTTTGTCAATAAAACGTAAAATTATAGGCTATTTATCCCTGCCACCTTCTCTTGGAAGACTATTGCATACAGGATGCCCTCACCTCCTTAAAATCGGTGGCACCCATAAGTACTTTACGGATGCCATCTTGTTTCAAGAGGATCATCCCTTTCCTCATTCCAAGGTCACGTATTTGGGAAGAGTGGGCTTTATGATAGATCAGAGGACGAATTTCGTCGTCAATCACCAGGAACTCGTGAATACCGAGACGTCCGCGATATCCCGTCTGACCGCACCGTTCACAACCCTTTCCTCGCGCAATGCTTGCCTCTGTCCGCTTTACGTTCAACGCCACAAATGCGTCAGTACCATATTCCTCACAGAGCAGATCCCATTCCTGTTGAGACGGCACGTATGTTTCGGCGCAATTCCCGCAAATCTTGCGAACGAGGCGTTGGGCAAGCACACCGAGCAGCGCATCTCCAAGCGCGAAGGGATCAACACCTAGGGCAAGCAACCGGGTCACGGTTTCCGGGGCGCTATTGGTATGAAGGGTGCTAAAGACGATATGCCCGGTCAGCGACGCCTCAATCGCCGCTTCTGCCGTCTCCGCATCCCGCATCTCGCCAATCATAATAATATCGGGATCCGCACGTAAAAACGATCGCAGACATCGCTCAAAGGTTAACCCAATTTTTGGATGAACCTGAACCTGCCGAAGACCTTTCTGGGTAATTTCTACCGGATCCTCCGCTGTCCAAATCTTGGTGTCCGGCGTGTTCAAATACCGAAGGGCGGCGTGAAGGGTAGTCGTTTTCCCTGAACCGGTGGGACCGACAGATAACACCATGCCACAAGGCTCGGAGATCGTACTCTTAAATCGTGCTAGAACATCCGGAGCCATATCAATTTTATCGAGGAGACAAGGTTGACCCAAAGGGAGTATCCGAAGGACCACGTCTTCCTGATCTCCCGAAGTTGGAAGGGTCGCAACACGAAGCTCGATGTCGCGGGCCCCATAATTTTTGAACCTGATTTTTCCATCCTGCGGAAGCCGGCGATCAGCGATGTCAAGGTCTGCCATAATTTTGACACGAGCAACGAGCGCTTTGGAAACCCGCCTTGGCACTTGCAGGTACGTATGACAGATACCATCCACACGGATTCGTACAGAGGTATCGCCATCAAGACAGGGTTCGATATGGATATCGCTCGCTCCTTTATCGTAAGCCTGTTCGATAATCTGATTGACCAGTCGCACGATCCCGGAATCATCTTCCTTTGCTTCTAGGTCTCCCTCTTTCTCCGTTACGGTCTGGGCCGACTTTTCAGGTAGAGGCGGTCCCTCCTTCTCTATCTCCTTGATAATGGAGTCAAGGCGATAGGACGGAGAACGCGCACCGTTCTTTCCCCCATAGAAATGGTCGATAAACTGAAAAATTTCTTCTCTAGTCGAGACGCCCGGAATCATTTCTCTTCCGGAAATTTGCTGTAGAGAATCGAGAGATAGAACATTTTTAGGATTTTCCATCGCCACGACAACCTTGTCATCCGCCAACCCCACTGGCATCACAACGTTATACTTCAGATAATCAACGCTGAAATTTTCAAGAATTTCTGTAGGAACCGGCGTCGTCTCACTAAAGGAAATATACTCACATTTAAAATATTCGCGAAGGCTCCGCACCAGTTCTTCCTTTGGGACATTGAAAGTCGTCAGCAGCAGATGATCAACGGATGCCCCCTGCTCTTTCGCCAGGACCTGCGCCTTATCGAGGGTCGCGCTGGTAATCTGCTCGCTGCGTAACAAATAGTCATATCGTGACGATCGGATTAAAAGTTTTGCCTGATTATGAAAGGCAATACCAAGCGTTTTGGCAAATTCTTGAACGATATATTCCTCGGACTCTCTGAAGGGTTTGCCGTGCGTCGTATTGATCACCTGAATCACACCATAAAGACGCTGGCCCGCCAGAATGGGGGCCGCGAGCATTTGCTTTGTCCGGATTCCCGTCCGCTTGTCCCATGACGCGTCAAATTGCAAATAGGGACTAACTTTCTTCAGCTCCACGGCATCGTATGCATCTTTAATCCGTACGGGCTTCGCCGTGAGGGCAACATAACCGGCGACACTCATCGCTGAAACGGGGACACGGATCTCCTTTATTTCATCGCCATCCTTGAGCTTTGAGTAGATTTCAGATTTGGCAAGGTCATAACAATAAATGGTAACCCGTTCACATGTCACAAGGTTTGCGATTTCATCGCGTATACAAAGAATAATGTCGTCAATGCTGGCCGCGTGAATCTTGTTCGTCAGATCCCGCATGGATCTCTCGAAGGCAAGACAGGCCTCAAGCCCCATCACTTGCGCGTCAGATTTGGCAGTCGGTTTCTCAGAAGACATAGGTCCCAATCCTACACTTTATCTCCCAGAATTTCAACAAACTTCTCATGACATCTTTCTCATGACATCTCATGACATAGCGATAGGGCGTCTTGACATTACCCATCGCAATGCTTATCTTATAAAAGAGGTTCAGCGGAGAGATGATCATGAGTGAGAAAATCCTGTTAGAGAAGGCAGCCGGTGGCTACATTGTCGCAGAAGCCAATCCGGACCCAAAACACCCTACCGATCTCTGGATCAGCAAAGCGGTCTTCTCCGATTTCGCCACAGCCATAGAAGATATCCGGAGACGACTTCGCGTATCAGATATCATCGCCTCTCAAGAAGGGAAGTTCCGGTTATAACCATTTTTCGGCCAGGTGCTGTCGTATCTGGGTTCTCGGCATAACCGGGTCTACCATATCGAAAAAACAATCGGAAAACACCTTACCAAATCAGGGGAAACTCTCTCGCCTGTTGCCTGGCATGATAGGAGCTTCGGACAAGCGGCCCGGCCTCCACATGCGCCAGCCCCATTTCCTCCCCTTCCATCTTTAATTGGGTAAATTCGTCGGGAGGGACAAAACGCCGTACCGGAAGATGCCTTTGTGTCGGCTGGAGGTACTGACCAAGAGTCAGTATATCGCAACCTATTTCAACCAAATCGGATATAACGTTGCGAACCTCGTCGGAAGTCTCTCCCAGTCCAAGCATCAACCCCGTTTTTATTAGCGAACCGGCCTCTTTCGACCAGGAAAGTATCTGTAAAGACCGGTCATACTTCGCCTGTGGACGTACCTCTGGATAGAGACGCGGAACCGTCTCGGTGTTATGGGCCAAAATATTCGGTCCCGCTTCAAGAACCATTTCCAACGCCTCTTTTTTTCCCCTGAAATCAGGTATTAACACCTCGATCGTACACTGCGGGGAGGATTTCCGAATCTCTCTGACAGATGCGGCAAAGATTTCGGCGCCGCCATTTTTAAGTTCATCCCGATTCACAGAGGTGATGACCACATGATCCAGGCCCAAAACATTCACCGCTTCGGCAAGGCGTGCCGGTTCATCCCAGTCGAGTTCATTGGGACGGCCAAAAGAGACGGCGCAGAAACCACAGCTTCTTGTGCAGATATCTCCTAGGATCATAAACGTTGCTGTTTTTTTATTCCAACATTCCCAGATATTCGGACAGCGGGCCTCTTCACATACCGTATGGAGCTTGAGACGATCCAAAGACCCCTTGATCTTAAAATAATTCTCCCCGGTCACTGGCCTCACTTTAAACCAAGCAGGAAGCCGCTCCGTCCGGGGCTGTGGAGGGGTTAAATAATGTCGGTCCGGCATCGTAAATTCCTTAAAACATCACCAACGGCTGTGCCTAGAAGTGAATCGCCTCTCCAAAAACAGCCCCCCCCGCTTCCATCACAACTTCTGACAAGGTCGGATGGGGATGTACCGCCCGTTTAAGCTGTAATGAGGTCATATCAAACGTTTTGGCAAGAACAAGCTCTCCAATTAATTCAGTCGCTTCCGATCCAATAATATGCGCGCCCAAAATGGTGCCGCGCGTTTCATCCGCAATCACCTTGATAAAACCTTCGGTCTCACCCATGGCGATAGACTTTCCATTGGCCATAAATGGGTATTTCACTACTTTAATGGCATGTCCCTCTCTTCTCGCCGCCTCTTCCGTCAGGCCTACCGAGGCAACCTGTGGTTGGCAGTAAACCGCATTGGGGATCGAGAGGAGATCGACCGGTTGGCGGTCCAGGCCTGCGATCGATTCGGCAATAAAAATCCCCTGGGCCATCGCACCGTGCGCCAGGGCAGGACGTGTTGTCACATCCCCTAACGCAAAGAGGGTCGGAAGATTCGTCCTCATGCGTGCATCCACCTCAATACGCCTGCTTTGCCCATTTAAGGAAACCCCTATTTCTTCAAGACCGATTCTCTCCACATTGGGCAACCGGCCAATCGCAACCAAAATTGCCTCGGCATGACAGGGCGCGTCTTCTCCACGAAGTTGGAGGGAAAAACCGCCTTGCCCTTCCTTGATCGCATCAATGCAGGCGCCTGAGGCGACGTTGATGCCCCTCTTTTTAAAACTCCGCTCCAAGAGGGATGATACGTCCTTATCTTCCAGAGGCAAGAGGGAGGGTGCACTCTCAATGATTGTAACCTTCACACCATAAACGGAAAAGACATAAGCGAATTCGACGCCAACGGCCCCCCCCCCAATGATCGCAATCGATTTTGGGAGATCTCGGCGCATAAGCGCCTCATCGCTGGTAAAAACCCCATCCGAACTCAAACGGTCCAGACGTCGAACACGGCTTCCAGTTGCAATGATCCCCCATGTCCCTTCTAGGATTGTCTTTCCCCCTGACCCGGCAACTTCAATTTGGTTTGGAGAAACAAATTTCCCGGCCCCTAAAAAAACGTCAACCTTGTTCTTTTTCAACAGGTGTGCAAGGCCGTCTTTCAGTTTTTGGACAACCTTCTGGCTCCGATCAATTGCCTGGCCAAAATCAGACTGTAAATGATCAATTTTTATTCCAAACTCCTCTGACCGCCTTATCAACGACAGGACTTCCGCATTTCGAATGATCGCCTTGGAAGGGATACAACCATGATGGAGGCAGGTTCCGCCAACCTCTTCTTTCTCGATCAGGGCAACAGACAGACCCAGTTGTGCCCCTCGGATTGCGGCGACATAACCTCCCGGCCCTCCGCCTAGTATCGTAACATCGTATCGCCTGACATTCATCCCCATCTACCCCACATCTAAAACAGCAAAAGCACTCTTCCCCATGACGCACATCTTATACAACGCGAAAAGTCAAAATCAATTGGCCTTATGGAGTACCCATTTTCACATGCAACCAGCACCCGGTCAAAACGGTCAGTGCCAGGGAGTCAGTGCCAGGTCAGTGCCAGGGAAATAAATTGACAGGAAAGAGCGGTTTGGATATGATGCCGGATAAAAAAGGTAGGCCGATGCTGCTGAAAGATCTTGTTCACTACGACATTAAAAAGATTGACCCGATGAGCAACGTCTCTGATATCGCAAAGTTGATGCGCCTTTTTAAGATCGGCTCCGCTTTTGTCGAGACCAAGGGGGAGTTTATCGGAATTGTTACAGAGTCCGATCTGGTCCGAATCGCCCTTGCAGAAGACGTCCCGTATGATACACCGGTGCACCTCTTAATGAGTGCGCCGATCATTGAGATTGACATCGGCAAACCGGTCATAGAGGCCAATCATGTCATGTATTTTAACGGAATACGACACCTGGGCATCTCGGAAAGGGGGAAAATCGTCGGGATGATTTCAGTACGCGACCTGGTCTATTATTTCTCAACCGACAAGAAAAGCCCTCTGTATGAGTTAGGCGATATTATCAAGCCGCTAACCATCCTGGCCCATCGCAATATTGAAACCATTGAAGCAGGATCCTCCGTTCAATTGGCCGCGCAAAGGATGAAAGAAAAAAAAATCGGCTCGTTGTTCATTACGGAGGATGGCCGATACTCTGGAATTATTGCGGAAGCTGACCTGGTACGGAAGGTGGTGGGATACGGTCTTTCCCCCTCCAAGATTCCAGTCGGCGTGGTCATGAACACACCGATCGTCGATATTGACATCTCTCGTTCTGTTCAAGAGGCCAATGAAGTCATGTCGAGGAAAAAGGTACGGCATCTGGCAGTCACGGAAAACGGAGAAATTGTCGGTATCCTCTCCATTCGAGACCTCATCGGGATGGTCTCTATTCGCGATCTTCCCCGTTTTTTCCAACTCAAAAACAGCCTCGTCTGAACCCAAGACCCTACCCGCAGACTCCTGATTTCATCGGACAAAACGCCTCGCGCGTTTTGTCAAATTGCGAGAGGAAAACCCGCCACTGTCGAAACGACAGCGAAACGGCTTGATAGGTAACGGCGTCATCAATATCCAAGGCGGAACCGCCAATCTCGGTTTCCACCATCTTAAAACGGGTTTTTAGGAAATCAGAGGCCCCACGTTCCACCAGATCCATCGGAAGAAACTTTCGGAAAAACAAGGAGAGCGGATAAAATCTGATATGAGAGGAAAAGGTCGCCCCTTGTGCAAAAAGATACAGGAAAAGCCCCCTCGTCCATCCCGGGGTTCTAAGAATTTCTCTCGTAATCCGGAGGCGATTTCCCAAATATCTCTGATGGCGATTTTCATACATCGTCTGGATAGACATCCTGGCCCCCACAGAATATGGGCGCACCAGATGGAGGTTGTTCATCCTGTAAATCCTATCTTTCAGATAAAGGTACGCCATCTTAATACCAGGCCTCCCCTCCGCAGGATAGAATGAGGTTAAAAACGTATCCGATGTCACCCCCATACAATAGTCGTAATTTTCCATATCTGAACCTAAGATAAAGGCATCAACTTCAGACGCCGTCAGCAAGGGAATATCGGACGGCAGAAAAAGTGCGGGGGGGAGAGCACTCGCATCCGAGGCGTTCACCCCCGCGGCGTTTCGGCGAAGGGCATAATCGTAGGCATAAAGGGCATTCTCCAACAGACTTTGTTTTTGCTCCAGCACCTCGATCTTCTTTGTGAATGGCATCGTGGGAAGCGCCGCCTCAATCGCGACCATCAGTTCTCGTCTCGGTCCAATGATGTAAATCTGATCGATATAACGGGCCCTATCAACCGCCATCAAGACATACAAGAAAAGAGGGCTCCCCTCTAAAGGCAAAAAGGCCTTATTCTTCCCAAGGATTTTACCATTTGCGCCGGAATCTCCGGCCAAGAGGATTGCATCCATCCTAGATATTACTCACGCCATTCTCAAAAAAGCCATCACCTGTCACGGTCAGAAAGCGTCTCTAGAAAAACATCAACCACATTCGGATCAAACTGACTTCCGGCACAGCGGCGAAGTTCCTCGATGGCAGACGCCTTTCCTGGGGCCTTTCGATAAACCCGGTTGGCCGTCATGGCATCATAGGCATCCACCACCGCCACAATCCTTCCCAAAAGGGGAATTTCTTCCCCTTTTAATCCCTTGGGATACCCATTGCCATCCCATCGTTCATGGTCGGCCTCCACCGATGGGACAATAGGCTCTAAAAATTTAATTCTCCGGACAATCCTGCCTCCATACGTCACATGCCTCCTCATCACGTCATATTCCTCGGGGGTGAGTTTCCCAGGCTTTTTTAAGATGGATTCCGGAATCCCGATTTTGCCAATGTCATGAAGGACCGCGGCGTATTGACTCCATTCCTGCTCTTGTTCCGATAACCCCATTTTTTTTGCGACCGCCATGGCATACGCCATCGTCCGATAGGAATGTCCCTTGGTATCAAGGTCCTTTGTCTCAAGTGCGCCGGCCAACGCTTGAATTGAATCGAGGTTCGCCATTTTTAACTGAAGCGCTTTTTCGACCACGTCTTCGTAGAGCGCCGCATTTTCAATGGCGCTCCCCATTTGATTCGCGACAGCATGGCAGAGACGGATCTTGCCGGATGTAAAGGGGGCCCGTTCCCATTTCCTAAGCTCCCCCAAATTTAAAAGTCCGATGCACGTCCCTTTTCTGATAATCGGAATCACAAGAAGCGATTGCAATTCCGCAAGGTTGCCCGTGAAAAGCAATCCCTCCTCCGATGTGATCTGAGGCACTTCCCCTTTTTTAAACAAGAGCGGCGACCAGGTCTCCTTCATCTGATTTAAAAACAGAGACGCCGTGATGGGATAACCTCTCCCCTCATTCACCTCCCAGGGGAGGGTTCGCACGGCATAAGAGGCCTTCAGAGCAAGTCGATCTTCGTTAAAATTACATAAAATTATTCGGGAGAAGGCTGTTGATATCTTTTGCGTCGCCAGCTGAACCGACGCATCAAGAATCCCCTGTAAACTAAGTGATGACGAAGTGATGGTGGCTGTATCGAGCAAAAGTGAGAGTTCATCCGTCTTCTCCTTGAGCCGTTCATAATGATAGAGTCGATCGGCATGGACCCTTTTGAGTTCGGTGATTTCTCTTTCCAATCGCTCCACGAGGTGAAGGTTATGCTCTTTAAGGTAGACCGATTCTTCTTTAGGCGCGACATCATCTTTCTTCCCGTCCAAATACGCTTCAACCTCCGCCACAAAGCTTTTAACATTGATCGGCTTGGGGATATACCCGTCGCAACCGGCCGCCAATGTCCGCTCGCGGTCGCCCTTCATCACATTGGCGGTCAGCGCCACAAGCGGTGTCCGGCTTAGTCCTGTAATGCTTTTAATAAGCGTTGCGGCGGCATATCCATCCATGTCGGGAAGATTAATATCCATGAGAATAAGATCCGGCCTCTCCCGTCTGGCAACCGCAAGCCCAGATACCCCATCCTCCGCCACAACCATTTCATAACCCGCCGCCTCCAAGATCCTGGAAATCAGTTGCAGGTTTTCCTTGTTATCTTCCACATAAAGGATTTTCTTTTTCACGGGATGCCCTCCTTTGCATCGCCTCTTCAGATATAGGCTGCGCGTGCCTTATCCTCTTTCTTGTTTCGGTTGGGGGACATCCGTGCCCCCTGAAAACCCAGCCTCCTGACGTTCGATTAAATCTCCCTCTTTCACAAAGTTTGGGATGGAAAATGAGAAGGTGGATCCGACGCCTAAGACGCTTTCCACCCAGATTCGGCCTCCGTGCAGTTCTACAAATCGCTTGGCAAGAGCGAGTCCCAAACCGGCCCCCCCTCGATTTCGTGTGGTGGAAGAATCGAGCTGCCTGAATTCATTAAAAAGCTTCGGGATGTCACTTTCACGAATTCCCATGCCGGTGTCGGCCACATGCACCTCCACCTCTTTACTGTTCGCCGTGACACGAACCAGGATATGGCCTTTTGCGGTGAATTTTGCCGCATTGCTGATCAAATTCAGGATCACCTGGCGAATTCGTATCCGATCTGCGTAAACCCGAGGCGTCTCTTTTGGCAACTCTACCCTAAGCACCACATCCTTCTCCTTGACAAGCGGTTTTGCGGTAGATAACACATCCAAAACGACATCTCCCATATCAAATTCCGCCAGATCCAGTTGCATGCGGCCCGCCTCAATCTTGGAGATGTCCAGAATGTCATTGATAATCGAGAGGAGGTGCATCCCGCTCTGATAGATGGCCTCCAGGTCTTTCTTCTGCGTCTCATTGACCTCGCCGTCCATCCCTTCCGACAAGACCTGGGCAAAACCGATAATGGCATTGAGCGGCGTGCGCAGCTCGTGACTCATATTGGCCAAAAACTGGGTCTTTAGAAGGTCGGAGCCCTGCGCCCGCTCCATCGCACCCCGTAAAAGGAGATTTTTCTGCGCCAGCTCCTCGGTCCGTTCCTTGACCTTCCGCTCCAGCGCTTCTTTATATTCCGCAAGTTCAGCGGCAACACGACTTAAATCTTGGTGAGAAAGCTCCAACTTTCTATATTGCTTCCTTAAGTCCTCATCCCGTTCGGCAAGAGATTGCGCCATTTGGTTAAAAATTGTGGCTAGTTCGCCAATCTCATCCTGATGGCGGACATGGACACGCCTTTTCATGTTCCCTTGTGCGATTTCCTGGGCCGTCCGAATCATACCCTTTACCGGCAAAATGAGGCTCCAGATAAAAATCTCAGAAAACAAAACGCCTATCCCGATCACCACAACCGTTGATATTGTATAAAACCAGACAAGACCATTTAATTTCTCATACATCGGTTTTATGGAGATGCCGATTTCTACCTGTCCGATAGGACTCCCCTTCTGTTTCTCATCTCCCATTTCAAAAATCGCTGTCAGTTGCGTTTCGACATCAGTAGGAAGATTTGTTCTCGTGAAAACAGGGGCGACAAGACTGTAGGTATCCTCATCCCCGTTTTGTATAGGAGGCCGCAGCACCAACTCCCTCGGAGGGGCCCCCAACGTGGGAGGGGGGCCTTTCTTCTTTATCATCTCCTCCCTATCGAAATGGACGTCCATTAACAGACCCCCTTGTTCTCCATAAATGCGGCCGAATACCACCGACCTTTCCGTCCGGATTCCGTAAAGGAGATCACGCAAGGCCGTCTTATCTTCCGTAAGGACTGCATAGCGGCTATTAAAGGCAAGATTGCGGGCAATACCCTTTCCACGGGCCATCAGCTCATCATAAAGTACCTCTTTGGTCTTGGCATAAGAATACCAGCCAAGGGAAAATCCGACCGCACTGATCATCAGGGCAATCATCAACGTAAACTTTGCCCTCAAACTAAGCCGTCTTGATTGAAAGCCCTTCACTTAAAAACCTCATCGGCCTGACTTAGGACCTCGTTCGAGATGTCAATTCCAAGAATTCTTGCGGTCTTCAAGTTAATGCTAAAATGCGTCTCCTCCGGATAGACGATTCCCCCTCTTACAAAGTTCGGGTTCATCCGTATCTTGTCGATTAAACTGGAAGATTGTTTTCCGATTGTAAAATAATCGGGAGAGAGAGATAAAAGCGCGCCTGATTTTACGAGCGCCGATGAAAACGCCATAAAAGGAATATTCTCCTGCAAGGTCGCAAGAAGGATGAATTGAATCGAATCGGTCGTCATCACCGTGCTGTCGGGAACCATCCAGAACCCCTGAACCTGCGGTAGAAGTCGCCGAATCGCGCCGGGAAGCTCCTTGGGATGGGAGATTTTGACCGCAATCACTTCAATTCCCAACGCCTGGGCCTCTTGACGCGCCAGTCGAATTAACCCCTCGGTTTTCGACGGATCATAGACCACGCCGATATGTTTGAGCGTGGGGATCGTCGATTTAAAAACTCTAAACTGCTCTTTGACAGGAACCTCCATCGCAATGCCGGTCATCTTTCCAACCGTAAAACCATATTTCTCCGGGGCAATCACCACGCAATAAACCATGGGCGTCTCCGACAAATTCTCTTTTGCGAGACTTGCCGCCTTCGCCCCCACCGCCAGGATCACATCAGGCCGAGACCGCCTGACCTTATTGACAATGCCGGCATCCCCCTGGGTATCTCCCATCAGCTGATATTCCGAGACAGAGGCCCTGGTAGTACTTAGAAAACCCTTCACGGCTTGATTATGCGGAGGCAAATCGTGGCTTTTAATCACCGCCACTTCCGCCGATACCGCCTGTATCGGAACGAGCAAAAAGGCAAACACAAGCAAATAGCTATACATTCTAAAAATGGCTAAACCTCTTGACATAAAAGTTTCTTCCATTTTGAGGAATTCTTGCAATCGGCCGACGGGCCACTTTCCCCGGGTCTTCATACCCTTCATCAAACAGGTTATATATAGAGAGGCTGAAAAATCGGATTTCTCGACAGGGAAGTTCAACGTAATATAAGGGTATGGCCATTTAATAAAACAAGTACACTGCTGTTATAATCGCCCGGACGTCAAAATCCGCGAATGCCAAGGTAGCTATAGTTTCGATCATCAGAGATGTAAAACCCGCGCACAGACCGAAAAAGATCGGCAAGCGTTCGCCAACCATACCCCTTGATCTCCTTGGAAGTAAGCATCGTAATGGATGCGGGAGCCTCGTCCAAGGGCTGTTTGTACTTTGCGGCCGAGACCACCACGAGCCCTTCCTGTTCCGCCTGAAGCAGGGAATCTCTTCCTTTAAGGACAAAGCCCAGGAAACGCATCCCCAAACAGGATGGCAAAAAAAGTGTCAGAGCGACTTTCGTCTTTTTCGCTACAACCGATTCTCCCTTAACGGTTACGATAAGGTCCCGCAAGCAACTGTTTCTTAAACATTGTCGCTTATGCTATAGAATTAGTCGAATTCAGTCAACCGAAATTCAGCGTTGATTGACTTTTCGGGGTAACCGATCCTCCACCAGGCCATATACTTCAGAAAATAATATCCCTAAAACAATCAGGCCAGCGCCGACCACACCCCAAGCGATCAGCCTCTCGTTTAAGAAGACGGCCCCGAGTATCGCCGCCCATACCGGCTCAAGGGAAAAGATCAGGACGGTGCGGGTCGGCGTGGTGTCCCGCTGATAACGGGTCTGAATATAGCCGGTTAGAACGGTTGCAGGAAATGTCATATAAGTCAGCACAAAGGCGGCTTCCCAGGACCAGGAAAAGCGCGGCGTCTCCAAAAAGAAAAGTGCAATCCAGCCGCAGATCGCGGGAGAGGCAATCTGAAAAAACGTCAGGGCAAGAGCGTCGCATCGCCTGGAGACAGGGTCCAGGAGGACAATATGAAGACCAAAGGCCAGAGCGCAGAGGAGCGTAAGAAGATCTCCCCGGTTAAAACCGCTTCCACCAGATTCTGTAAGAAACCAGAGTCCGACCGACACAATGAGCATGCCAATTACGTTCTCCCGCCTTGGCGCGCGGTTTAAGAAAAGGGCCTGAAAGAGCGGCGTAAAGATCACCATCATGCTCGTAATAAAAGCCGATTTCCCTGCGGTCGTCTCACCCAATCCAATCGTCTGAAGAATAAATCCGATAAAAAGAAGCCCCCCCAGGCCACAACCGCGCAAAAGGGCGACTCTGTCCACCTGAAACAGGGATCGGATACAAAAAGGAAGAAGGAAAAAAGCGGCGAAGCTAAATCGAAGGGCGACTATTAAAAAAGGGGAGAGATCGGCAAGCCCCATTTTTACGATAACAAAGGTGCCTCCCCAGATAAGGGTTGTTGCAAAAAGGAGCGCCTCCGCCTTTCCCCGGTCGGTCACGTTGGCGATTCCTTGCCGTCCGCCGGACTTGGCCGGCGGCTTCTTTGCGCGCAGATATCAACCAGCCTCACTTGCGACGGGAACCCTCCAGAAATCAAGATGATTCATGACAAATTCCTAAAACATGCCCTATCAACCAAATCGGTATTGTATAATGTGCCCCCATCGCCTGTCACCCTTTTTTACCTTACCGAATCCGTGGTATAAAAGGATGATGCATCACTTCTGGCAAGAGATCAAAAGGCCGCTCATCGGGCTCTCTCCCATGGATGGGGTCACCGACCCCGCCTTTAGGCGAATCGCTGCCTTGCATGGCAAACCCGATCTGATCATCACGGAATTTACCAGTGCCGATGGAATTTGCCACGGCGCCGAGAGAGAACTTTCAGGACTGCGCTTTGACGAGATCGAGCGGCCTGTGGTGGCCCAAATTTACGGAGCCGATCCAGCCCTCTTTTTTAAGGTGGCGCAGCTTGTCTGCGAGCTTGGATTTGACGGCCTCGATATTAACATGGGCTGTCCCGCCAAAAAGGTCTCATCCAACGGATGTGGCGCAGGTCTGATCACAGATCCCGCGCGTGCCCAGGCGATTATTCGCTCCGCGAAGGAAGGGATTAAACAATGGGCCGATGGCGCCCCTCTTTCGGCCCTCAACCTTCATCCAAAAATCGTGGCGTGGGCTGCGAAACAAAAAGGAAAACCTTTCCGAAGAATCATTCCCGTTTCCGTAAAAACACGATTAGGAACCAACCGCATTGTGATTAGGGAATGGGTGCAACATCTGCTTGATGCGAATCCGGCTGCCATATCGATTCATGGCAGAACGCTCTCTCAAGGGTACAGCGGATCGGCTAATTGGGAGGCCATTTATGAGGCGGCATCGATCGCGCGCGGATCAGGCACCCTCATCTTGGGAAACGGCGACATCGCCACGCTGGAAGAGGCGCACCAAAAGATTCGACAGGGCGGGGTGGACGGCGTTCTGATCGGACGGTCTGCCCTCGGCAATCCGTGGATATTTCAAAATCTTTATCCCTCATACGACGAACGGATCAAGGTTGCCCTGGAACACGCCGCGATCTTTCAAGAAATCAACGGCCGCTATTTCTCCGGCATGAGGAAACATCTCGGCTGGTACTGTCGGGGTTTTCAAGGCGCATCTAAACTGCGCGCCCAACTGGTTCGCGTCAAAGACCTGGAAGAAACAAAAGAGCTGCTTCTCCCCTATCTCTCCGAAGTGGCCTCTCTATGAAACCCGCTGGTCCAATCAATATTGTCCTGGCGTCCACCTCCATCCGCCGCAAAGAAATTCTGACCCTTTTGGGTATTCCATTTAAAATCGTGGCCCCCCGCTTTGAGGAAAACCTATGCGAGCAGAAACAGGCAAGAGACGAGGTCGTCTTTTTCGCCAAGGAAAAGGCTCGATCTGTCGAGGACGATTTCCAAAACAGCATCATCATCGGCAGCGACACACTGATTGATTGCGCGGGAGAGAAAATCGGAAAACCGCGTGATGACCGCGACGCAACACAACTCTTGCGCCGGTTACAGGG
>SBBT01000122.1 GCA_005239595.1 Candidatus Troglogloeales bacterium
CAACAGCAGAGACCACAATAAACTTGTCCTTATTTCTCTGCATTTCATCATTGTAATCTTTCATATACGACTCTCCAGGCTTAAGCGATACACCGAAAGCCCGCTCATATTCCGACGGATACCAGTATTTCATCGTCTCTTTAGCCTGTTCCCGAACGGATTCGCTAAAAAAATCGGGAAACGCAAACACAACAAAACACCATTCACAATCCTCTTCGTAATGCCTGTCTTCACTCCGCATGTACTCCGGCACGCTTTCGTTCATCTTGCTACTCAAAATAAACCCACCATGTGACGGTGTACTTACCGAAAGAATCCCATCTGCTATCCTTTCCGAACAATCTGCCTTCCCCCATTTTGTGTACATTGTCTTTCCCTCCCTTTATTTTTTTAAAGTGAAAAACGCGAACGGCGTCCGTAATGTCTGCCCCGCAAGCAACGCATCACGCACAAAGACCATGTCCTTGTAGTACCAGGCTAAACTCCGCATCGCATAATCAAATGCTACCGTCTCCTCACTCCCGTTACCAGCATCATGCCGGATTACCTCAATTCTGTCTGTCATTTTTCGTCCCTCCCTTGTTTGTTTATCTAGGGGAGGGATAAACCCCTCCCCTAGAACACCTCCAACTAATCCTGAACAGCCAGCTCCGTTGTAAGCGTGATCAGACCATCAGCCACAGGGAGAGAAACAAACAGACCTACATTTCTCTCCTTTGACCCGCAAACCTCCCCGACACCCTCATGCTCTCTGACTGTCAACAACGCCCCTGGAAGAAGCGACTGTATTTTTTTCCGAGACGACCATTGCGCAAGGGTGAGCTTTTCCAATGGTTTCACCTCGAAATCTACCCTACACCTATCATATTCACACGTGCAGACATCCGATCGCTTTAACCCATTATAAACCGGAAAACTCTTGATGGGCGCGAAAAAATGCCCTTCGAGCGCCGATATGAGGTCGGACAGATGCAATACTCCCTCCGTTGCCATGTGATACAGTTCAGAGTTCGTCATGTTCTCGGAAAGCCAAGCCACGCTAAACCGTTTGATAGCCTCCTCTTTCGCTATGCGCGCCTCCCTCTCCTCTCTTTCCCTCTCCTCTCTTTCCATCTTCCGTTTCTCTGCCAATTTTTCCTGTTCGATTTTCTCAACGGCACGTTTTTTTTCAGCCGCTATTTTCTCATCGAACGCCTCTGTTGCCAGAGCCAATACACGCTCTGGAGATATGGTAGCCGCAATAACCACCCTCCCATTATCGTCTATCACCAGCTCACCAGCCACAAACCGGTCAACAGGAACAGGGACGGTCTCGCTAATGCTATAAGGCATGTATTTTTTGGCAAAATCCTCCGTTACCTCAATATATGGACTGGTGGCCGAATCCGAAACATCCCACCGCGTAATACCCTCCAACCCGTACCGCCGCCCCATAGCGAGAGCAGACGTCCCCACTTTATAGTTTTTCATGTAGTCACATGCGATTTTTATATTGATCTGCATTTTTGGCATTATCATTTTTTTTTCTCCTTTTTTTGTTTGTTTGTCCCGTCCTGTTGTGGCCGGACGGATCGCCACCGTCAACCTAACCGATAACCAAAAAAACCACCATCAAGCTCGACCTCTGCGCCATCATAGTCAGATATAAAATGACCTCGGCCATCCGTCATGACCGCATCTCTCACAAACCTATCCATATCAACGATCATGGCACCAACAATATCATTCGCATCTTCGCACGCCATGCCTTGCATCTCCTTGAGGGCCGTAATCGCCCCCGGAGATAGACCATCGCGAGTATGCGCCGCAATAAACTCGGCGTTAAACGCCCATAGACTGTTTAATATCTGCTCCCGTACCGTCGCGTCCGCATCGTCATCCGTCAATACCATCCACCTCTGCGTTTTACCACGCGATGCCAAAAAAACATCATCCCCATCTATATTGATGTCGTTTTTGTCAACGCCCAAGTGCATCGCTAGCGCATCGATTTTTGTTATCTTTTTTGTTTTCATTTCTCCCCCCTATGTTTGTTATTCCCCCCTGACCGGTGGCCAAGTGGTATGTGATTAGCTGTTTGCCAATAGCATCAGCAGTGCATCCCGTTGGCGTTGAAACGATTTGTACTCCTCTTGAGATTGTTGTTTTTTACCCCGAACAAGCCGCCGCCTCGACATCGCCCCATCTAACACCGATCTAGCCGCCGAATATGGATTGTATGCGGCCCTCGCCGCAAACATTGCGGTAGACACCACATAATAATTATGCAGGGGGAATTTCCCCTCTGTCGCCACTCTCGCATCATTCGCCACTGTGACTAGTGAGCGAAACGATTCCTCGCTCGGTCTGTTTCCACCGACCCATCGTTCGTACAAGACGGCCACTCGGTCTATCACGTTGCGATTAAACAGCGCCATCTCATCACGTAATAACCAAATCATAAACCGTTGCCATACATAGGCCTTATCTTTGCAAGCGGCTAACGCGCCGTCAAAAGCCGCCGAAAATGACTCCTTCTCGTCGTCCGGTAACCCATCCCAAATCATATCCCTGATATGGAGCAATTGCCCAGGTACCTCTGTCTCGGTTGCCACAGACAAATCGCTGTGGTCGTTGGTGGTTGTTGTTATAGTCATTGTTCGCTCTCCTGTTGTTATTCCCCCGACCGGGGGACGGGGGGTATGTGATTATCTATGATCAATCCACCACTTGGCCGATGTCTCAAGCGCAAGTTTGGCCTGCTGGCCCAATAG
>SBBT01000169.1 GCA_005239595.1 Candidatus Troglogloeales bacterium
ATACTTGTTGTGATCCCGACGGGTCCGTGTACGATCATCCAGAAACGTCAGTTGCTTCGCGTACGGATTGATCACTTCCAGCGGCTGAAGAAGCCGCTGTGCATCCTGATGCACCTTCAGGATCGCTTCTCGATCCCGCCGCGCTAAAAGCCCCTCCAGTGTGTGCTTCTCTCTCTGTAGACGATGAATCGCACGGGTCTGCTCTCGCCGCTCATCCGCACTCAAGAGCAAACACCGATTTAAAAACTCCTCATCGATGTCGGTTGCCGCGGTACTGATAAGAATGTTCGCCGGCCCTTCAATCCGATACTCGTGCGTTACCAGTCGTCCCGTATTCGGATCCTTCCCCGTCGAGGCAATCGTCAGCTCCCCCTCGCTTTGTAACAGCTTTAACGCATAAACCGCGCGTTCGGCCCCTTGCTCTTCGACTAACGCCAGAATCTTATGTGCCAGATTCGTCTCTTGCATGTAGAACAGCGATTGCCCCGTCATCGCCGAGTATTTCACCCGTTCTTCTTTCGGCATAAAGGCGAGAATCGCCTCCATCAACGCGGTCTTTCCAGCCGCGGAAGAGGACTGAATGATCACGGCCAACGGCTCATTCAGTTTTCGCGAGGTTGCGGCAAGATATCCGACCAACTTGTTCGTCTCTTCTCCCACCACCCCACAGCGATCAAAATCAGACAAGATGCGATCCAACAGATTCGGGTCTTTCAATAAATCGATCGCCGCGGCGGTTTCCGCCTCGGTCAGCATCACCCGCTTTTCCTTCGGCGCTAATGTCTCTTTGATCTGCTGATCCTGCAGCTCCTCTACTTTTAAAAGCACCTGCCCCAGGTCTTTTTTAATCACCGATTCTTCAATCATCAGTTCCATCGCCGCCTGTTTGATATAAACAGCCCGGGCCTTCGCCGAGTAAAGATCAATCGTATCCACGTAAAATCCATCGCCTTTTGCCACAAAGAGATTCACCTTCAGCAGGGCATAGCTCATGTTCTTCGATAACCCGCGAACCCGATACCGACGATCCCCAATCGGGATCACAACCTCTTGGTCTTTGACTTCGACTGAAATGGGTGTTGCGGGCAATTCAGTAACGTCCGTCATTCCCCCATGCTTTAAGTGGGAATGACAAGATGGATCAGTCGCCTCTTCCGCGACCAACGGGAGAGGCAAGTCCGCCGGGGGCCGTTGCCCCCCCGCGACCAACGGGAGCGGCATATCCGCACCCCCCCGCTGGGGGGCGCCGATCCGGACGGCGCACCGAATCAGCAGACCCAGGCTCTTATCCACCGGCAACATCTTTAAGCCATATTCGTTCGCATCCATCCCCTTCGGAAATTGAATCCGATAGCACTCAATTCCTTCCCCCCTCAACTGCTCGGCTAAAGAGATGGACGCATTCTCTCCTGCCTCGTCCCGATCATAGGCAATGTAGATGCGCTTCGTTCCATAACGTTTAAAAGCTTCTAAATGATCGTCGGTGAATCCATTTGTCCCGTAACTGCTTGTGACGTTCCGATACCCCGCGCACCAAAAGGTCAACGCATCGATCAATGCTTCACATAAAATGATCTCTTTCGATGCTTCCAGCGCTTTGATATTGAAAACCCCTCGCAGGGCACGTTGCCCTTTGTGCGGGCCCGGCAGATACAGATGCAACGGCGTACCGGGACGTACATTGTCACAAATCTTTCGGCCATACATTTCCCGCACACACCCTTGTTCATCCAAAATCGGAATCACAATCGATCCCCGAAAATGTTCAAAGCCGTTCTCTTTGTAAAGACCCAGCCGGTATAACCGGCTTCGAATCTTCCCTCCCTCCTTGTTCTTCGAGATCGGCACCCCCTGCGCCAACGTTCGATCCGCAAAGCCCAACTTGAAATGGGTCACCATCTCGGACGATTCCAACCCGCGCTTCTTCAAATAAGCCAACGCATCCGGGCTTTGTTTCAGGATCGCGTGGTAATAATCCACCACCTGTTTTAGAATCTCATGATCTTCCCCATCCCACTGAATCGATGCGGAAGGTCTTTGTGCAATCGAGGCCTTGATGACTTTCCCCGATCCCAATACCCCGTTTCCCTCCCGTGCCTTTAGCCGCTCTACCGCTTGTCGAAAATCCAATCTTTCGGCTTTCATCACGTAATCGATATTGGATCCACCCGCGTTGCACGCCCCCATACAATGCCAGAGATTTTTATCCGGCGTAATGATCAAAGAGGGTTTTTTGTCGTTGTGAAATTTGCACAACCCCACGAAATCCCGCCCTCGTCGTGTCAGCTTCACCCCGTATGCCTCCACCAAACCCACCAGATCCACCTCCCGTTTGATCCGCTCAATCTCGCCTTCCGGTATCCGCGCCATCAAAACCTCCTTTCTAAAAAAAGTGTCAAGAGGAGACATCACAAAACATAATACCTATTGACTGGTTATTATATTACCAGTATAATAGTAATATGTCAAGCGAAAATTTATCGGGCCAGGGAATGTTAGAAAACAGGGCTTATAATAACCGCATGGGAAGAAAGCTAACAAAGCCCAGGCCCAGGCTTGGAGAGCACCTTGCGGCAATGAGGGTTAAAGCGGGGTTAAGCCAAGATGAGTTGGCTAAAAAAATTGGCATGCCTCAACAGAACATTGCCTATTGGGAGCAGAGTGACAAGCCGCCAAGGTCGGAAATATTAATGGCTCTTGCCGATGCCTTAAAAGTAAAGGTCGAGGCCCTTCTTGTAGAAAATGGCAGCCCTGCTATTAAGAAGAAAGGCGGCCCGGAAGGAAAGTTACGAAAGATTTTTGAGGAAGCATCGAATCTACCGAGGCGCCAACAGGAGAAGATCGTTGAGTTTGTATCCGTCTTTGTTAAACAATACGCCATAAATGAATAAGCGACCGTAGAGGGAAAGATGATACCAGGCAACACCGCTTCTAAAAGTCTTATCGAGAAGATCGTTACCTTGCCACCTGAAAAAGTGCTTGAGGTCGAAGACTTTGTGGATTTTTTATGCCAGCGGGATAATGATCGCCGTTTAGTACAAGCGGCAGCCCACCTTTCTGAAAAAGCCTTTAGAAAGGTTTGGGACAATTCTGAGGATGCCGTTTACGATCAATTATAATTTCGGCGATGTTGTTTTAGTCCCGTTTCCTTTTACGGATCAAACCGCCATCAAAAGACGACCCGCAATCGTCGTCAGCTCTGCTCTCTACCACCGTCAACGGCATGATTTCATCTTCATGCCGATTACCAGTCAGATCACATCCCAAGCAATCTTTGGTGAGGTCGCCCTTATCCACTGGAAGGAAGCCGGGCTACCCAAGCCGTCGGTTACCAAACCGATTCTTGCCACAATTGAAAAGGGATTGGTCATCCGACAACTTGGAAAACTACATCAGGAAGATATTAAGGCC
>SBBT01000001.1 GCA_005239595.1 Candidatus Troglogloeales bacterium
CCCTCTCTGTTCTGGTGGGTGGCCGGTTTCATCCTTTTCCGTATTTTTGATATCACAAAGCCTCCACCCGCACGTAGTATAGAGCGGCTCCATGGCGGTTTTGGAATTATGGCAGACGACCTCATCGCAGCCGGTTATACGGTTGTACTCCTTCGGTTTGCCGAACAATTCGGAAAGGCTTTATGATCCATAGGTGATTTGTATAGCTGAAAAAAATGCGGGGACATGATATAAATGGTCTGGGCGGACGGGAGAAGCGCCGGTTTTTTATTTCCTTAAAGGTACCGGATGAGATTTTACGGGCATGCGTCGCCTTTCAGAAGAAAGCCTCCCGCATTGCTAAAGAAGAAGGAATTTCGGTTCGGTGGACAGCCCCAAACCAGATTCATTTAACCCTTATTTTCCTCGGCTGGACTAACTCTATGTTACAGGATCAAATTACGGAGGCCATTTATAACACTTCTTCTGAATCGGAACCGTTTGAAATCAAGATGACAGAAGTGGGGGTCTATCCGGGAATGCAGGCACCCAGGATCCTCTGGGCTGGCCTATCGAAAGAGGTGGGGCTGATGACCTTACAAGAAAAGTTGGCATACCGCCTTGCGGCGCTCGATTTCCCGCTGGAGAAACGCCCCTATCAGCCCCATTTGACATTGGGGCGGGTTAAAGATGCGTCAGGTTTCAAGCGGTTTTTCCAATGGATGGTTCAAGAGGGTGGCCTTTATCCTGAAACAGGCCTGATGAAGCAGATGGCTTTAATGGAAAGCCATACAGACGCTGCGGGTTCAATCTACATTCCCTTGTTTACATCCGTCCTGGGTGAAAAGAAGAGGAACTATAAGGAGGAAGCATGATCGAGAAAGATCAACGGGAGGGCTCCAAAGGAAAGGCGTTGGATCTGGCAATGATGCAGATCGAAAAACAGTTTGGAAAGGGGGCCATCATGAAATTGGGGGCAGGTACGATCGCCGGGCCTGTCCCCGTTATTTCAAGCGGCTCGCTGGGGCTTGATCTCGCCTTGGGGACCGGGGGGTTCCCGCAAGGTCGGGTCGTTGAGATTTTTGGGCCGGAGTCTTCCGGCAAGACCACCCTTTCGCTGCACGTTATTGCCGAGGCGCAAAAAAACGGTGGTGCCGCCGCCTTCATCGATGCGGAACACGCACTGGATATTCAATATGCCGGGCGGCTCGGCGTGAAAACCCAGGATCTCTTGATTTCACAGCCGGATACCGGAGAGCAGGCGTTGGAAATTACCGAAACGCTCGTTCGAAGCGGCGCGCTGGACGTCGTGGTGATTGATTCGGTAGCGGCCCTGGTCCCCCGGGCGGAGATCGAAGGAGAGATGGGAGACTCCCACATGGGTCTGCAGGCCCGCTTGATGTCCCAGGCGTTAAGAAAACTAACGGCAGCCATATCGCGATCTCAAACATGCGTCATCTTCATTAACCAAATTAGGATGAAGATCGGCGTGATGTTTGGAAACCCGGAAACGACCACCGGCGGAAACGCCTTGAAATTCTACGCATCCGTCCGGCTGGATATCCGCCGTGTGGAGGCCATCAAAGAAGGAACCGAGGTTATTGGAAATCGGGTTCGTGTGAAAATCGTTAAGAATAAGATGGCCCCCCCCTTTCGTCAGGCGGAGTTTGACGTCCTGTTTAATGTTGGAATTTCCAAGCTGGGGGAAGTGCTCGATCTTGGCGTGGAGAAAAAAATCATTGAGAAAAGCGGCACCTGGTACGCCTATAAAGGGGAAAAACTGGGCCAGGGGCGGGATCAATCGATGAAGAGCCTGCAGGAGAATCCCTCCCTTGCCTTAGAGATTGAAAAAACCCTTCGAGAGGTGAGCGGTCTCTTTGTCAGAGAGGGACACGCCGCCTCCAATGCGGGAGAGAAAACAAAGAAGTAAACCGGGAGTATTTCGCGGGATCGACAAACCATGCGTTTGGAAATTGATGCACTGTTAAAAGCGGCTTTGGCACTGGGATCGTCTGATCTCCACCTGAAGGTCGGAGCCCGTCCGATGGTGCGGATCAATGGGGTCTTAACGCCTCTGGGAGATATTACCAGGCTTTCCCGTGAAGACGCCTACGAATTGGCGTATGCCGTGATGAACCCAGCGCAAAAGGGGGAATTTTCGGCCCATTGCGAGGTGGATATGGCGTACAGCGTCTCCGGACTGGGACGGTTCCGCGTCAATGTTTTTCAACAGCGAGGAACGGTGGGAATGGCCTTTCGCTCCGTGCCGTTTGAAGTCTTGCCCCTTGAACGGCTTCAGCTTCCTCCGGTCATTAAGAAGCTTGCGATGGAGCCACGCGGTCTTATCCTGGTAACCGGAACGACCGGGAGCGGAAAATCAACGACCCTGGCCTCCATCATTGACGCCATCAATCGCAATCAGACGGTGAATATTATTACAATCGAAGATCCGATTGAGTTTCTGCATAAAGATAAAAAAGGGATTGTCAGCCAAAGGGAGGTGGGACAGGACACTGAATCGTTTCCGATTGCCCTCCGCTCCGCCCTTCGTCAAGACCCGGACGTCATTATGCTCGGCGAGATGCGTGATTTTGACACCGTTTCGACCGCGTTGGTGGCGGCCGAGACCGGCCATCTGGTCCTCTCCACCCTCCATACCCTTGACGCGAGCGAGACGATCAACCGGATTGTGATGGTCTTCCCTCCCCATCAGCAGAAACAGATCCGCCTGCAGCTGGCCTCCGTGATTCGTGGCATTATTTCGATGCGCCTGATCCCTTCCGCCGATGGTAAACGCCGTCTTCCGGCGGTGGAGGTGATGGTTTCCACACAAACAATTCGGGAAGCCATTATCGATCCCGATAAAACGCGGAACATCCCCGACATCATTGAGGCGGGAACATCCCAATACGGAATGCAGACGTTTGACCATGCGCTCTACGAGCGTCTGAAAAAAGAAGAGATTACGTACGAAGAAGCGATGAATTGGGCCAGCAACCCCGAGAACTTTGCCTTAAAGGTGAGCGGCATTCAATCTACCAGTGAAAGCTGGGAAGAGGAACGGGCCAAAGAGGAACCCAACCATAAAATCGGGCGTTTTTAGACGGCAGTCTTTTTTAAGGCCTGCCGTTGTGAAGGCTTTCTCCATGACCTCATCGGAAATTCGGTCTCAATTTGTAAATGCCTTCAAGGAATGGGGTCATACCGATATCCCAAGCGCCTCTTTGGTCCCGAAAGGCGATCCGACCCTCCTGTTCACCAATGCGGGAATGGTTCAATTTAAAACGGCCTTTTTGGGCGAGGAGACACCCCCCTATCGGCGGGCCGTTTCATACCAGAAATGTGTCCGTGCCGGCGGGAAACATAACGATCTGGAGAATGTCGGTCAGACGGCGCGGCATCATACCTTTTTTGAGATGCTAGGGAATTTTTCTTTTGGAGATTACTTTAAAGGAGAGGCGGTCTCCTTCGCGTGGAAACTGATCACCCGCCGGCTGCAGATGGACCCTTCACGGCTGTGGGTCACGGTCTATCAGGACGATGATGAGGCGGAAACCCTCTGGCGAAACCACCTGCCGGCCGGCCGGATTATCCGGCTGGGAAAGGAAGATAACTTCTGGCAGATGGCGGAGACCGGGCCCTGCGGCCCCTGTTCTGAAATATTGATCGATCAGGGGGAGATTTTACACCCGGATTGTCCCGGTATCGGCCGATGCAACTGCGACCGATATCTTGAAATCTGGAACCTGGTCTTCATGCAATATAACCGCGACCAGAGCGGTGCCTGTACCCCGCTCCCAAAACCGAGCATCGACACTGGAATGGGCTTGGAACGGGTTACTGCGGTCTGCCAGGGAGTAGACAGCAATTATAAAACCGATCTTTTCTATCCCATTTTCCAGGCGATCGGTCGGGAGGCCAAAAAATCGGCGGAGGAGGTCTTATCCACCCAGGCCGGTCGCGTGGTCGCCGACCATCTTCGTGCCATCACATTCCTGGTCAGCGACGGGGTCCGTCCCGCAAATGAGGGACGCGGCTACGTCCTCCGCCGCATTCTTCGCCGGGCAGCCCGTTTTGGAATAAAACTTGGGCTCAACGACCCCTTCCTTCATAAACTCTCCGGGGAGGTCGTTCATCAAATGTCGGCCCCTTATCCCGATTTAATCCGGAACCGAGAGGAAATTGCACAGGTTGTTTTGGCGGAAGAGGAACGCTTCATCCATACCCTCAATCGTGGGGTGCCCCTTTTGGAAGAGGTCATTGCGAAGCTGAAACGAGGGGGAGAGACAGTCATTCCAGGCTCGGCCCTCTTTACCCTCTACGACACCTACGGTTTTCCGATCGATCTTGCCATGGATATTGCGAAAGAGGAAGGGTTGCATCTTGATGAAACGGGATTCCATACCGAGATGGAGGCCCAGAAAGAACGGGCGCGGCGATCATGGGTTGGTATGGGAGATCCCCTTGAGGCAGACCGGCAGATTTATCGGGAGGTGCACCAGGCCGTGGGGAACACCCTCTTTACCGGCTATGAACACCTTGAAGAAGAGGTCACCCTTCTTGCGATCTTCAAAAACAGTCTCCCATCACCATCGGCAGTGGCAGGAGAGGCGGTTGAACTGATCTTGTCTCCGACCCCGTTTTACGGAGAGGCGGGAGGGCAGGTCGGAGATTGCGGCCTCCTGTCGTCCGGCAGCGCGATGGTGGAAATCGAGGGGACGGTCAAACCGCTTCCCGATCTTTATATCCATCGTGGCAAAGTGATCGAGGGGGAGATCAGGGTAAACTCGGTTTACCACGCATCAGTCGATTCGAAAGCCCGTCAAAACACCGCCCGAAACCATACAGCCACACATCTTCTTCACGCGACCTTAAGAGAGTTGTTGGGAGATCATGTCCGTCAGGCGGGGTCGTTGGTCGCCCCGGATCGTCTCCGGTTTGATTTTTATCACTTCTCGCCGCTCTCCGACAAGGAGATCGATCGAATTGAAGAACGCGTCAATGAGCGAATTTGGGCAAATTTAAGGGTAGACACCGAACTCATGGAGATCAACGAAGCGATAGCCACAGGGGCGATGGCCCTCTTCGGGGAGAAATATGGCAATCAGGTGCGTGTGGTCCGTGTCTCTGATTTCAGCAAGGAGTTGTGCGGGGGAACGCACTGCCATGGGACGGGAGAGATCGGCCTGTTAAAAATTTCCCGCGAAAGCAGCGTGGCTTCCGGAATTCGGCGTATCGAGGCGTTGACCGGCCCGGCGACGCGCCAGTGGATCAATCATCGGGAGCAGACCCTTTACTCGGTTTCGAACCTTTTTAAAAGCAGGCCGGAGGATCTGATCGAGAAGGCGGCCCGAATGATCGCACAATCACAAGAGAAAGACCGTGAAATAGAACGGCTTAGATCACAGCGGTTCCGCGCCGAAGACCCGCTATCGAGAATCCGAAAGATAGGAGACGTTTCTCTCTTGGCCGAGAAGATAGAGCCTTCAGAAATTAAAGAAGTGCGTGCACATGCCGATCGCCTGCGGGAATTAATCCGGTCTGGTATTGTGATTGTCGGCGCCGCGGCCCCTACCGGAGAGAAGCTTTCGCTGGTGGTGATGGTGACATCCGATTTGACTTCTCATTTTCCAGCGGATAAGATTGTAAAAGAATTGGCAGTGCTGGTCGAAGGATCGGGGGGAGGAAAGGCGGATATGGCCCAGGCCGGCGGACGGAAGGTGGAAAGTCTAGATCGGGCCCTCGACCAATCGCTGGAAGTGGTTGAAAAACTTAAAAAGCAATCGCCTTCATTTTCCCCTCCTCCTTGATGGGGGGATGGCATAAGGAGGTCTTTATGTTTACCACGCTTAAGAAAGCCGCTCTCGTCGGACTCGGTCTTACACAACAAGCAAAAGAGACGGTTTCCGCCCTCGCAAGAAAGGGGGAGGAGAATCAATCGGAGGAGGCCGTTCGGGTAAAAGCCTTTTTTGAATCGGCGGAAAAAGGGGAACACGCATGCAGCCAGAAATTAGATGACCTCTGCCAGAGGATCACAAGAGGCGTCAAACTTCCGATGCGCACCGATATCGACCGATTGAAAAAAGATCTGGCCGACCTTGCCGCGGAAGTCACTCAATTGAAGGAACATCGGGGATAGGATGAAATGGTGGGCTATCCTTTCCGCCCTTCTCCTCGTCATTGCCGCAGGGACCTACCAAGGTGTTTCTTTTCTTAACCATTCCCCCTCATCGCGCGAAATTTATAAAACAATCGACATACCAGAAGGAGCCTCTTTTCGTCTGGTCTCGGATCTTCTGGCGAATGAAGGACTGATCACAAACCGCATCTATTTCGGCCTTCTCGCCCGGTGGGCCCAAAAAGACAAAAAAGTAAAATCGGGGGAATATGCGCTCCATACCGGCATGCGTCCGATGGAACTCCTCGATCGTCTCGTGGAAGGGAGAGTTCTGTTGCGCCGGGTGGTCGCTCCCGAAGGGGCCACGTCTTACGAAATCGGAGAAATTTTAGACAAGACCGGTCTTGTCGCCTCCGACCTCTTTTACGAGGTTGTTCATAATCCGGTACTGCTTGACGAATTCGGCTTGGAGGGTGAGAGCCTGGAAGGGTATCTCTTTCCAGATACCTATCACTTTGCAAAGAGAACTCCCACAATTGAAATCGTCAAACAGATGGTAACCAAGTTTAAAACGGTCTATGACGAGTCGTTCCAAAGACGGGCCGATGACCTCGGCATGACCCAAAACCAGGTGGTGACGCTGGCGTCCATTATAGAAAAAGAGACGGCCCATCCATCCGAGCGGACACTCATCTCCGCCGTGTTTCATAACAGGCTCAAACGAAATATGCCCCTTCAGAGTGATCCGACCGTTATTTTCGCCATTAAGGACTTTAATGGAAATCTCACGCGAAAGGATTTGTCTACCCCCTCTCCCTATAACACCTATCTGATCAAAGGGCTTCCTCCCGGTCCGATCGCAAATCCAGGGAGAGAAGCGCTGTATGCCGTTCTTTATCCCGAAGAAGTGGATTATCTCTATTTTGTCTCTAAAAACAACGGCACGCACCACTTCTCCCGCACACTTTCCGAACATAATGCCGCGGTCAATCTCTATCAGAGGAGGAAGGTGTCGTGACGATGGGCGACTCGCCGCAATATGAGAAACGGCTCACGGCTTTGGGCCTGGTGCTTCCCCCCGCACCCAAACCGGTAGCGGCCTATCTTCCGGCTGTTCGAAGTGGAAACCTGCTGTTTTTGTCTGGGATGCTCCCTTTTGTAGATGGCAAGCTGGCCTATTGTGGGAAGGTCGGTAAAGATTTAACCGCAGAGCAGGGTCAGCAGGGGGCCAAAATTGCCCTGTTAAACGCCCTCTCTGTCGTGAAAACCGAATGCGGCTCGCTCGATCAAGTTGTACAGATTGTCCGGATGGCCGTCTATGTCGCCTCGGCAGACCAGTTTTTTGAACAATCGTCCGTCGCCAATGGCGCATCGGAACTCCTGGTTCAGATTTTCGGGGAAAGGGGCCGTCATGCCCGTCTGGCGTTGGGGGCGTCCACACTGCCGCTTAATTCTCCCCTTGAGATTGAAATGATCATTGAAGTTACCCCATAAGCCATTGAGAAGAAACTTGCCAGTAATCCCCAATAAAAAAGGGGGTCAACGGGATCAGGAAAAGACGCCGGTTATTAATATTGTGATTATCGGCGGCAATAAGGGTGGCACCACTCTGGTCGAACTTCTTCATGAAGATCCCAACACCAATATCCTAGGTGTCGCCGATGAGAATCGGGTTGCGCCGGCGATGATTTTAGCCAGACGCCTGAAAATACCGACGACCACCTATTATGCGAAACTTCTCTCTCTGCCAAAACTCAATTTTGTGATCGATACCACCGGCAGCAAGGAAATCCGCTCCGACTTGGCCAGGTGCCTTCCAGAATCGGTGGAGTTGATTAGCGGACCGGCAGCCAGATTTATGTGGCATCATCTGATCCAGCGTGTCAAAAGGAAAGAAACCCTAGAAGAGATGCTTTTCCAATATCAGTCTATCTACGATCTGGGGTTAAAACTGACCGCCAACCAGAATCTTGCGCGAATTCTCTTCTATACGCTTGAAGACGCAACCAGGCTGACCAACACCCACGCCGGAGCGGTCACCTTATATGATGAACGTAAAAACCAGATATATTTCGGTGCAGCCAAGGGATTTAGCAAAGGTCTCTCAAGGAAAACAAGGTGGAAGGTTCAAAAAGGGGGGTTAACCAGCATGATTCTAAACAGTCGGGAACCGGTCATCGTTTCCGATGTCCATCAACTCTCCTCTTTCGATAATCCGATGATGCTCAATGAGGGGGTCCGCTCGCTTATGGCCTCTCCCCTCATCGCTGAAGGGCGGATTGTTGGCATCCTCTATGTCAGTGATTTCGTGGTCCGAAAGTTCACCCCACGGGAAATCGGGCTCCTCTCTTTGGCAAGCGGTATGGCTGCAAACATTATCGACAAGGCAAAGATGCTGGAGACGGCCATGTTGTCCTCCATTACGGACGACTTAACCGGTCTGTACAATCATCGCTATTTTACGCAGTGCCTCGCAAACGAGGTCGGCCGGGCCGAACGTTACCGCCTTAATTTTGTCCTGGTGATGATTGACATCGATGACTTTAAACTGTATAACGACACGCACGGTCATCCCAAAGGGAATGTGGTATTAAGACAGGTAGCCGGTATTTTGAGGGACCATTGCCGGGCCATTGATGTCATTGCGCGGTTTGGCGGGGAAGAATTTTCCATTATCATGCCTGAAACGACATCCGAGAAGGTCTTTCCTGTCATCGACCGCCTAAGAAAAGAGGTCTCTCTTTTTCCATTTGAAGGAAGAGAGAGGCAGCCTGGAGGATGCGTCACCATTAGTATGGGGGTGGCAACCTATCCGGCAAACGGAGACGAACTACGACTATTGATTGAGCGGGCCGACGCGGCACTGTACGAGGCGAAACGGCATAAGAAAAACTGCGTGGTCGTATCGGATATCCCTGCAGCGGGTAAAGAGAAAATGCCCGATAGCGGACATCGTGGGATAAAGCGATGATCGAGGTTAAACAGCTTAGCAAGCATTACGGCAATGTGGTTGCCATTGACAACGTGAGTTTTACCGTCGATCGAGGGGAAATCCTCGCCTTCTTAGGACCAAACGGGGCTGGGAAAACGACGACCATGCGTATTTTAACCTGTTTTATGCCGGCGACGACCGGAACGGCCAGGATCGCAGGGTTTGATATCTTCGACCAACCGATGGAGGTCAAGCGTCGCATCGGCTATCTCCCTGAAAATTTGCCGCTCTATCCGGAAATGACGGTCTGGGAGTACCTCACGTTCGTCGCCGAGATCAAAGGATTAAAAGGAGCGGCGGTTAAAGTGGCAACCGATTCTGCCGTTTTAAAGTGCTCTCTCGGAGAAGTAGCCCGCCGGCTTATTTCCAATATTTCGCGCGGGTATCGGCAGCGGGTAGGCCTGGCGCAGGCCCTCATTCATAATCCCGAAGTTCTGATTCTCGATGAGCCGACGGTAGGACTGGATCCCAAACAGATTATTGAGATTCGGGAATTGATCAAGGGGTTGTCTGGAGAACACACCATCATTCTGTCGACCCATATCCTTCCTGAAGCGACGGCTGTCTGCCAGAAGGTGGTCATCATTAACCGTGGCAAGGTTGTGGCGGTCGACTCCCAGGAGCGGCTTTCCGCCCAGATCCGGAAATCGGAGAAGGTGGTGATCCGCGTTGGCCGGGCCGATTCGGTATCGCCCGAGAAAATACTGGGGATCGGCGGGGTGCTCCAATGCATTCCGCAAACGGGAGGGGCCTTCATTATCGAGTCGGAACTCGGCTGCGATAACCGAGAGGCGATTGCGAGAACCGTTGTGGAAAACGGCTGGGGACTGCTCGAAATGAAACCGCTGACGCTTAGCCTGGAAGAAGTTTTCCTGCAACTCACCACGCAGGAAACGACGGAAGAAGAAAAAACCTCCTGAAGGACTTTTTCATGAAAAACACAGTCACGCTGATGAAGAAAGAGATGAAAATATACTTTATCTCCCCGATTGCCTATGTCGTAGCGGCCGTTTTCCTTGCGGTGGTCGACTACCTTTTTTCCAGTCAGATCTATTTCTACTCCAGCATGTCGGCGCAAATGATGCGCTTTCAAGGAAATCTCCCGCAGCTGAATATTCACCAGGCGGTCTTTCGGCCGACGTTTATGAACGCGAGTGTGATTTTAATGCTGATCAGCCCGATCTTGACCATGCGGCTTTTCGCTGAAGAAAAAAAGGCCAAGACGACCGAACTCCTTATGACCTCTCCCCTCTCGATTACGGAGATTATTTTAGGGAAATTTCTGGCCGCCTGGTTTGTCTACCTCCTTCTCCTGGCGTGTACCCTCCATCTGCCGCTGCTGGTTTCGACGTTCGCGGATGTTCCGATCAGGCCGCTCCTCGCGAGCTACCTGGGATTGGCCCTCATGGGGGCCGTCTTTATTTCTCTCGGATTATTTGCCTCGTCCCTGACTGAAAATCAGATTGTCGCGGCGGTGGTCTCCTTCGGCATCCTGATCGGTTTATGGCTGATCGGAGCGATGATACAAAGCGATGACACATCGGCCTTTGCCACTGTATTAAATTACCTTTCCATGATCGATCATCTGGACAATCTGATTAAAGGCTTAATTAACACGCGTGATCTGATGTATTTCTTCACGATGACGCTGGTGGGCCTCTTTATGACGCATCGGGTGGTGGAGTCTCAACGATGGAAGTAAAGCAAGGAACGATGGCGGTGGTTGGGGTCGTAGGGGCCATTTTTGCGGTCGCCGGCCTCTTTGTCTATCTGATATGGGGGGAGCCGGTCTGGCTTTACACCACGCTGGAAATCCTGGCGGCGGTCCACTTGATTGCCTTTTTTGTGACCCACTTCGAAATGCTTAGAGACATCTCCTTGCGCCGATCCACCCAATTTGGGGCCAATAGCCTCCTGATGATCGTCCTTTTTGTCGCGATCCTGTCGATCTTGAATTTTATTTTTGCGCGGCATGAGACCCGGTTTGACCTCTCCGGCACTGGGGCATATACGCTCGCCCCCCAGACCGTGGATCTCCTGAAGAACCTGAAAAAAGAGGTAAAGATTTCGGGTTTTTTCCAGGAACAGAGCACTGTAAAAGAGAAGGCGAAAGAGCTTTTTGGAAATTACGTTCACGAAAGCCCCCGAATCAAATATGAGATGATTGATCCCGACAAGCGGCCCGCCGTTGCAAAACAGTATGGCATCACAGAATATGACACCATTGTCCTGGAGTCCGGCGGCCAGACGGCGACGGTGCGAACCGTTTCCGAAGAAGAGATCACTTCCGCGTTGATCCGGATCAGCCGCGATCAGAAAAAACATTTTTATTTTATCGAGGGACACGGGGAACACGCCATCGACGACACAGATCGGGGGGGTTACTCCTACTTACGAGACGCAATCGCCAGGCAAGGATTTATCGTCAAGAAGTTGCATCTCCTATCAGAAAAAACGATCCCGAAAGATGCCGCCGTGGTGGTAATAGGCGGACCCCAACGCGGTTTCACACCGGAAGAACAGGAGATGATCTCCGCCTATCTGACAGGAGGAGGACGGCTCTTTTTCATGATCGACCCGATGGTGTCGGCCGATATGTATCCGTTTCTTTCGAAGTGGGGTGTCCGTCTTGAAGACGATATCATCCTCGATCCAACGTCCGGTTTAGGAGGGGCTATCCCCATCGTCAACCCAGGGGGCTATCCTTCACACGCGATTACCAATCGTTTTAATCTGGCAACTTTTTATCCTCTTTCCAGATCGATTGGTTTTGACACCTCAAAAGAAGACTCATTCCGTTTTGAGCCGATTTTGCAAACCGGACAAAACAGCTGGCTGACCCGTGCCATCACAGGGGAGATTTCAATTGATCC
>SBBT01000124.1 GCA_005239595.1 Candidatus Troglogloeales bacterium
AAGCCTAAAGACGATGTTCCGCACCATCCAGGCAATCTGGTTCAGATCGATACGCTGGATATCGACCTTTACCTGGGATCGTCCTCAAGCAGTTTACGGCACAAGATGTTATCTCGCGTTGGGATGTGATCGAGGTCCACCGTCGGGCAATGGCTAAGCTTTCCTCCGGATTTATCAAGACCGTCCAGGAGAGGATGCCCTTTCCAATCCGGGCTTTTCAGGTCGATGGGGGGATCAGAATTTATGCTGATTTCGAAGAGGTGTGCCAACACGAGGGAATCAAACGCTTTGTTCTTCCTCCTAGAAACCCCCTGAACGGGCACAGCGAACACATACCGAGGAATTTTATGAGGTAACAGCCTGTTCATGGAGGGTGAAAGAGAAAAATCAGGAATTGCAACAGTGGGAATATGTCTACAACACCATACGACCCCATCAGTCCCTGGGTTATCAGAACGAGGACACTTCCTTGACCCCCGCTTGGACAGGGGCTATAATTCGCCTATGCGTTTTCTTAAGCAGCCCGTACAAGAAGGGAGAATCTGGCTCCTCGTAGGGTTGCTCCTCTTTATTTATGGCTGTGCGACCCAACCGTTGGGTTCCTCTTCCGTTGCGCTTACGGTCGACCAACTTCGGCAGGCTTTCTCGAGCATAAAAACCTCTTACGAGAAAAAGGACGAAAAGGGGTTTTTCTCAATGGTGCATCCCTCTTTCCAAACAGCTGCCCCGTTAAAGGCCGGCGTGCTGCGTGACTTTAATCTCTTCTCCGAAGCAAATATCTCTCTCTTCATGAACCGGGTTCAAATTGAAGAGACGTCTATTTTGACATGGGCCCGATGGGAAGGGGTCTGGAAAACGGCCTCGGGGAGTTCCCCTCTGGAGAGAAGGGGATATGTTCTTTTTGAATGGACAAAAACAGATGCCCCCCAGCTTTTAGCAATCCAGGGAGATTCCCCCTTTGGGATTGCCTTCCCAGGGGAATAAGATCATGCCGCGTGTGCAAAAAATCGAGATGATAAAAACCGACGCTGTGGTGATTGGAACGGGTGTCGCCGGCCTGCGGGCTGCCATTGGGGCCTCTCTTCATGGAAACGTCATCATCTTAAACAAAACAGGCGGGCGTGAATCGAATTCCGAGTTTGCCCAGGGGGGAATCGCCGCCGCGCCTCATGATGATGAAGCGGCGATTGAGTCCCATTTTCAAGACACGATGAATGCTGGGGCGGGTCTTTGCCAAAACGAAGCGGTCCGGGCGATGGTGGAGGATGGGCCAAGACGTATTGAGGAGCTTCTTTCATGGGGCGTAAAGTTCGATAAAATAGGCAGCCGTTTCGCTATGGCCAAAGAAGGGGCACACAGCGAGCGGCGCATCCTGCGCGCGAAGGGCGATGCAACGGGCAACGAAATTGTCCAAACCCTTGTCCGCACGATGAAAAAAAGAAAGAACATCCTTGTTTACGACAGCCATTTTGCCGTCGATCTTCTGATTGAACAAGGGGTCTGTCTTGGCGTGTGGGTGCTGGATGAGAAACAAAACGCGTTAAAATGTTTTCTGGCCCAAAGGGTCATCCTGGCCACAGGCGGCTGCGGCCAGGTCTACCAACGGACCACCAATCCGTCTGTTGCGACAGGGGATGGCATTGCCATGGCGCTTCGCGCAGGCGCGCTGGTAGAAGACATGGAGTTTTTCCAGTTTCACCCCACGGCCCTCTCCCTCCCTTCAGCACCCTCTTTCCTACTCTCTGAAGCCATGCGGGGAGAAGGAGGACTCCTTCGCAATGCCGATGGAAAACTATTTATGGATCGATACCACCCCGACGCAGAGATGGCACCCCGAGACATTGTTACCCGCGCCGTTTGGGAGGAGATGCATCACGGACAATTAAACAACGTTTTTCTCGATATGACCCATCTGAAATCCGACTTTCTTCCGCGCAGATTTCCAAAAATTCACGCCACCTGTCTTCATTATGGAATTGACATAACCAAAGACCCGATACCGGTCGCCCCCAGCGCCCACTATATCATGGGAGGCGTCAAAACCGATCTTTTCGGAAGAACCACCATCGAAGGGCTGTCGGCCGCAGGCGAAGCGGCCTGCACCGGGGCCCATGGCGCCAACCGGCTCGCCAGCAACTCCCTGTTAGAGGCGCTGGTTTTTGGGGCCCGAGTGGGAGAAGACGCTGGGAAAATCCCGCACACCTCCCTTCCAGGGAAGATAACTTCCTTTCCGCTTCCATGGACAACACCGACCGACCTCCTCGTCCGAAAACATCATCAGATTCAAAGCGAGCTCAAGGAAAGGATGTGGCGCGATGTGGGTATTATTCGAAGCAAGACGTCGCTTGAAAGAATGATTCAGAAATGGGAGGACTGGAAAGAAACTTTCCAACTGACACCGATCAAATCGGTACTGGAAACACGCAATCTGCTGCTGGTCTCGGCCGCCATCACGGAGGCCGCTCTGCGAAGGAAAGAAAGCATCGGCACCCATTTTCGCTCCGACTTTCCCAATAGGGACAAAGGCAATCCAGGACATATCAGCCTCAACCGGGACGCCCTCAACAAAAACTTCCCCCCTTTGCAAGATAAAGCCGTTTCACCAATATCCTGCGTGCGCTGATTTTCAGCGGAGATTATTTTGGGAACTGTCCTGCATCGTCCCGATAGAAACGCCATACCCGCTTTATGTAGTTCCGCGTTTCATGAATGGGAGGAACGCCCATCGCCTGAATCACCCGTTTTGGGCCCGCGTTGTACGCGGCCAACGCCAGGGTGGGGTCGTTATTGAAAAGGTTTAAGAGAACGCGAAGGTAGCGCGCCCCGGCCAAGATATTTTCGCGAGGATCAAACGGATCGGAAAGCGAGAGGAGGTGAGCGGTTGCGGGCATGATCTGCATCAACCCCTGGGCCCCGGCTGCCGACACGGCATACGGATTAAAATCGGACTCGGCACGAATCACCGCGCGTAGAAAGGCGGGTGCAATTCCCGTCTCTCTTCCCGCCTCACCCACAGACGCGTTAATCTCCCGCATGCGATATCCACGAGGGGGCCGCTTTAGCGGCAACGGCGACTTTCTCTGATCCGGGTTTGACGAATGATATGAAAAGTGGACCGTTCCATCCGGGCCAATGACATAAGAGATACCCGAGGCATCGGCATGGTTGGGTATCACTAAAAAAATCAAAAAGAGATAAAGATACATTCCTGCTCCCCCTGGTAGAAAACGATCATCGGATCACTTCCCTATTAAGTCCGGCAGTGTGAATCCCTCCGGGGAGACTCCTGCCTCGCGGCCAATTAAGGAGGTGGCCTACGCCAATACGTTCAATGCGTCCAGGGCCGTAGGCTTCGTCCCGCATGATGATTCGCAGAAAAGATCAAGATCCTCGATCATTTTCAGATCGTCCTGGGGATTGCGTCCGAGCGTAGTGAGGTAATTTCCGATCAGGGTATGGCTTGCGCCCGCGGTGAACATCCACGATTGCAGATCCCGCAGATGGACCTCCCGTCCTCCCGCCGTCATAATATCCTTCGCGGGAAGCATCAGACGATAGACGGCGATAATCTTTAATATTTCCATCGGTCGAAGCGGGGGAAGGTGGCTAAATGGGGTCCCTTCGATCGCATGAAGAAAGTTAAGCGGCACTACATCGACATCGAGATCCTGGAGCGCGACGGCCAGCTCAACTCTCTGATCGACGTTTTCTCCCATTCCAAAAATTCCGCCGGAGCATATCCGGATACCCGCCTCCTTGCAATATTGGATCGTCCGAACCCGGTCATCATAGCTGTGCGTCGTGCAGATCTTGGGGAAATGAGACCGCGACGTCTCGAGATTATGGTTGTAATATTCAAGACCGGCCTCCCTTAACCGAAACGCGATCGTTTTATCCTGAATAATTCCCAATGAGGCATCGGTCCTCGTATGCCCCGCCGCCACCAACTCCCGGATTCGTGCAAGGACGGCGTCCAAATCGCGTCCCTCCCGCAAACCCCACCAGGCCGCGACGATACCGAATGCCTCCGCCTTGTTGTCGCCTGCCTCCTTCGCCGCTTGAACGATGCCGGCCGAATCCATCAGGGGGTAACTCGGCATGCCTGTATCGTAACGGGCCGATTGGGCACAGAACTTACAATCCTCCGAACAATCTCCCGCCTTCGCGTTGACAATCGAGCACAAATTAATCTTGTTTCCCCAGTAATGAAGACGGACGCGATTGGCCGATGAAATCAAGTCGATAATGTCGGGCCCTTCCGCCCTGATGAGCCGACACCCCTCTTCATAGGTCAGACGGTCTCCTCCAATCGCCTTTTCCTCCATCTGTCGGATGAACGTTCTCATCTGCCCTCCTTATGACAAATGTCCGATATGAAAATTATATCGTAAAAAGTCTATCATACGGCCTCGGCCTAAAGCCATTTCTTTCTCCTGAAATACCAGAACATGCCGACGCCGAGCGCCAACATCGTCCCCAAGACGGCAAAGTAACCATATCTTGATTGCAGTTCCGGCATATGCTCAAAGTTCATTCCGTAGATGCCGGTAATAAGGGTCAACGGCATCATCGTCGCGGTAAAAATGGTCAGCACCTTCATAATTTCATTGAGGCGATTGGATATCTGCGAGAGATAGGCCTCCAACACGCCAGATATAATGTCGCGATACGACTCCGCAAGGTCGGTAATCCGCACCAAATGGTCATAGACATCCCGATAATAGACCGCCGCCTTTGAACTAACCACGCGAAACTTGTCCCGGCTTAAGCGGTTTAATATCTCCCGCTGCGGCCCCGTCACACGGCGAAGGGCCATTACCTCTTTTTTGAGGCTGATAATTTCATTTAATATCTCTTTGCTCGGGTTGGAAAAAACCTTCTCTTCAACCCTGTCAACCGCCTGATCGAAGCGATCCAAAACCGGAAAATAGTGGTCCACCATTCCGTCTAAAATATCGTGAAGGAGAAAATCGGCCCCCAGCGTCATCGGAGGCCCTTTTTTTAAACACCGCTCCTTGGTCCGATTGACACTCCGCGACGGTTCGTCATGATACGTCACCAAGTAGTTTCGGCCCAGGAAGAAATTGATCTCCGCTGTCGCAAACTCCTGATCGGCAGTGGCCAACGATCCGTGTAGAACCAGGAAAAGATAATCCCCAAAATTATCAATCTTGGGAAGCAACGTCTCGGTGATGCAGTCTTCAATCGCAAGCGGGTGAAAATTAAAACAGGTGGAAAGAAGGGAGGCCTCCTCCGGCGTCGCCTTCTCCAGATCAAGCCAGACGAGGTTTTGTTTATCCGCCAACAATTCCGGCAGGGTATCCGCCCGGTCGAAATACCGATATTCAGCTTCCTTGGAATAGGCAAAAACCGTGATCATGTTACACCCGGAAGCGTCCTTTCCCTGTCTCCTTCAAAATATCAACACCCAGGCAGACATCACAAGAGGTGAGGCATGGCAGGATCGACTCGCCAAAGTGGGCCACCAATCCCTGATGGCGGCAGACGCCCCGCTCTGCATAGGAGAACATCGCCCGTGTCTGAACCTGCGCCCGCCTCATGTCAGCCGACGTCTTCTCATACAGACGGTCATACCCGATCACCTCCGACCAGGAGTAAAACAGGATACAATCGCTGGAGGCTGTATCCCGACCGGCCCGGCCGATCTCCTGGTAATAGGCCTCAATATTTTTCGGCATATCCTGGTGAATCACGTAACGGATATTCGGCTTGTCAATTCCCATGCCGAACGCAACCGTCGCCACCATAACATTCACGTCGCCCTGAAGGAACAGCTCCTGCGCCCGGTCCCTGCCGTCCGCACACATTCCGGCATGGTATGAAACGGCCCGAACACCCAGATCGAGGAGGTAAGCCGTCATCTGCTCCACCTTGTTTCGGCTAAGACAATAAATAATACCCGGCTCATTTGCGTGTGAGAGGACCAATTGCAGAACGGCCTCTCTGGTGTTGATCCCCTTCCCTTTTTTATACACAAAAAGGCGAAGATTGGGCCTAAAAAACAACCCACGGAACTGGAGGGGAGATTGCATCCCCATCTGTCCGATGATATCGTCAACCGCCTCCTGTGTGGCCGTCGCGGTGAGCGCCAGGACGGGAACATTTCCAAAAAAGGATTTCAGGCCCGAAAGGTTCCGATACGAGGGACGAAAATCGTGCCCCCATTGACTGATGCAATGGGCCTCATCCACCGCAATCAGGTTAATATTACAAGAGGAGAGAAAATGGAGCAGGGGGCCTTCCAGCCCTTCCGGGGAGACATAGACCAGGTCGAACACCCCTTTTCTGATCCGATCCATTCGGTCTCTGCGCTCTTCATGCGCAAGACTTGAGTTCAGGTAGGTGGCGCGCATACCCAATCGGACCAGCCCATCCACCTGGTCCTTCATCAGGGCGATCAGCGGAGAGATGACCAGAGTTGTTCCCGATAGGATTTTAGCCGGGATCTGATACGTCAAAGACTTTCCGGCTCCGGTCGGCATAATCCCGACGCAATCCCTTCCCGCTAAAACGGCACGAATGATCTCTTCCTGACCCGGACGGAAAGAAACATATCCAAAGGTCTTCCCCAAGACCTCCCGTGGGGAGTCAGAGAGGCGATTGGATGTTGCAATCTGTCCTGCCAGACGTTGCAGCCAGCGAACCAGCGTCGGATCAAACAAGTGAGGATTAAGACGGTAGACATTGCGAAGACGATCGAGCCTTTCCACGTAAGCGCTCTCCGGGGCAGAGGGAACCCCCTCTATGTCCTGGGCCGCCAGGCGCGCCAGGGATTCCACCTCTTCCACCAATGTCTCTTTCGACCATTTCATTTCGGGCGAGTCTACTTGAGGAAAAGGGAAATCTCAAGAAAAAAGTCGGACGCATCCGCCCTTGTTTTTCAGAACAGACAGAAAGGCAATAAGACGCTCAAAAGATGGAGCGGGAGACGGGATTTGAACCCGCGACCAAGAGCTTGGGAAGCTCCTACGCTACCGCTGCGCTACTCCCGCTTGACATCTATTATCACCGGGCACTTTCATATTGTCAAGGATACCCGTAGTTGACTACAATAATTTTTTCCATGTAACGCTACAGAGACAATGCGTCCCGGCACAAGATTAATCCTTTTAACGCTTCTCGTTTGGGCATTAGGTTCGTCCGTCTCTTATGCCGCCGATATCACCGGACCGACCCTTTCAAAATGGAAGCTTCTATTTGATCCGAAAACACAAAAGGTAACAGTTCATCTTAGGGCAACGGACATCTCCGATGTAAAGGAGGTCCACCTTTTTTACAGCAGCGAACAAGCCACTTATGATCGCTCCGTCGACATGAACTATTTTGGCGGCGACTCCGAAACCTGGACCGCCACACTGAAGGAAACCTTGACGGCCGGCCGGAGACTCTATCTTCGGGCTGTGGCCATCGATCAAAATCTGCCGCCCAATAAGAGTGTAACGCCCTATCCCTCAAACCCCTATCTGATCGGCGGGGATACAGCGCCGCCTACCATCTCAAACTGGAACGTCAGTATCAATCCGAAGAGCGGCAAGCTCACGGTACATCTCAAGGCACAGGACGCGTCTGGCATAGACCACATCACCCTTTCCTACAGCATCGACAACGATCATTATGACCATTCAAGGGCGATGGATTACGACGGAGGGAATTTACAGACATGGACGACAACGCTGCCCGAGTCATTTTCCGACGGCCAGCGGGTTTATCTGAAGGCGACCGCCGTGGATCAAGGCCCCTCACCCAACACCAGTCATTCCCAATTTACCTTCAATCCCTATAAGATCGTAAGAGACACGGCTCCTCCTTCGGTTACAAACTGGGATATCCGCACTAATCCTACTTCGGGAAAAATCACCGTCCGCGTCAAGGCAACCGACGGGGAGGGGGTAGAACGTGTCGGTCTCTATTACAGCGTCGGAGAGGCGGTCTTTGGCCAATCCAAAGAGATGGCCTACGATGGCGGAGGGTCTCAAACGTGGACCGTCACACTCCCTGAAAATTTTACCAACGGCCAAAGCATCTATTTTAGGACAACGGCGGAAGATGTCAGTTCACCACCCAACACCGGTTTTACCGATTTTCCGTCTAATCCTTATACGGTATCTTCTGTCAGGGAGGCGGCCATCTCATTCGTAGGCGTTACGCTCAATCGAACCAAAGTCCATAAGGGTGAATCGGTCACGGGGCAGGGAACCATTCGGGGAGAAGGCCATGGCGTCGTCACCTATCATTGGATATGGCGCAACCCTGAAAACCGGCTTGGGAACAGTGCAACCATCACCACGTTGATGAGAAACGGGATCGCCAACCTTCCCTCTTATAAGCTGCCGGCCGATATCCTAGGCACCTACGCCACATGGATTGAAACGGCTGCTCCTTCATCACAGGTAGCCTCTTCCCCCAGGAGTTACACCGTCATCCCTCCAGAAAATCGGCCTCCTCTCACGATCCGATCTAAACCGCGCGTGGAGGAAAAGAAAGTCCCCGATACCGTCTCCCCCGATATTTCTGACTGGGAAGCCAACATAGACCCGGTCACAGGCAAGTTGACGGCTCGATTGACAGCGGCCGATATCGCCAACGTGGCATATATCCATCTCGCCTATAGCACAGACCCGACAACTTACAACCGGTCGGCAGAGATGGTCCGCACGGGGAAAGACGCAACACGGTGGACCGCCACGCTCCCTGATACATTCCATATCGGGCAAACGGTTTATTTTAGGGTAAAGACGGAAGATCATCAACATCCCCCAAACGTCCGTACCAAAGACTACGTTTTAGACGGTTATAAAACCCCTTACAGCCCCTTACCAACCGTCACATTCATCAATATCGAATTAAATCGACGAGAGACAAAGAAGAACGGAACGATCATGGGAAACGGCACCATCAGCGGCGTCGGAGACGGCACGATCTATTATCAATGGAAATGGCGCAAACCTGGAAGTGTCAGCGACGGCAACGCAACCTTGTCCGCAGCAATGAGGAACGGGATCGCAACCATTCCACAATATCAACTCCCCACAGATAAAGTGGGAGATTACACCGTATGGGTCGCGGTAAAAAGTCCCGGCATCGTCAGTTCCGCCGATCAACGTTACCTGGTAAGAGAATATGTCTCCTCCTCCTCCGCAAGCTGGGAAGTCAGCCAAAACACGGAAACAGGAGAGCTGACAGTGGACATGAGAGATGAAGAGGCAACCGGAAAAGAACAGGCGACGCTTACCTACCATGAAGGAAAGACAAACCGCTTTATCACAATGGACTATAAAGGGGCCAAGCGCTGGTCAGCCACGCTTTCCCCGGCAGGACAAATAGGAGAAGCGCTCTCTTTCCAAGCGATATTGGAAGATCGCGCCTTACGACAAACACGCAAGATTGCCTCCCCCACTCCTTACAGGATTAGGAAAGGCGCAAAGGGGAAAATCAGCCACGCGGGGGTGACGATCATTACACACGGATTGAACGTCTGCGAAGAACATTCAGAATGCCCATCTCTGCCGGGATGGGAGATCGACATGGGAGTTGCGGTTCTAAAACGGGCTGGCTATGGCAAGTTGTGGCATTTTACCCCCCATTCAAACAGTGTGGATGACATCACGATGACACAAACCAAAAAATTGCCAAAAACGTTCGAAAACAGCCGTTATGGCGAACAGGTTATCTTGGTGGACTGGGGTGTTAAATCGAATGATCCATCGCCGGGCGATGCGGAGGCAGTCGGACATGCGCTTTATGCGTTGCTGATGGGGGGAGGCCCTGGCGATCCAGGCCATCCGGAAAGTTTTGTCGGCAAGGCGGGAAAACCACTGCATTTTATTGGACATGGCACCGGCGCTGCCGTAAACAGCGAGGCGATCCAGCGGCTAATTGGATGGGAAAACATTGCGGTCGAACAGATGACCCTTCTGGATCCGAATGACTGGGATCAGGACGTAAACAAGGGAGAAAGAGGCGCATTCATGCCCGATGTCCGAATCTGGGACAAGGTTCTTCGAGTCGACACCTATTACAACAGAAACCGAGGGGCATATCCAAATGGACGGCCCGTCCCAGGATCACAGATCGGACAATCACAGGTCGGACAAAAGAGGTCTTATAATGGACTCGACCTCTCCGGTCTTCCAGGATTTAAAGAAGCAGCGCCCTCCCGTGTTCCCGCCTATTACTATGGCACGATCGACCCGGCCGCAACCGAAGTTGATGGGGAGATCATCCGTCGTGAATGGTATCCCAACGGCAGGAAACGACAGGGATATGCCTATTCACGGCTTGGAGGGAGAAAATATCTTTCCGATTTTTCCACCCGATGTCGCATCACTCCCCTCCACCCAGTGCCATCCGATAAATGCGATAGCAAAGAAAAAAACGCAACCGGCAAAGGCGACATCCACGTAGACGAACCGCTGACGATTGCCCATGTCGCAAGGCGCATCTTTGACGGAGGATTTTCGCGGCAGATTCATCCTGGTGAAGGGCAATCACGCCCCGGTCATACGATTCCACCCACCGTAGAGGAACTCCCTGGCGGAGGAGGTAAGCAGGCGGCAGCACTCACGCCTGACAGCCCTTCGTTTGAAACCATGCTGAACTACATTCCCGAAGTTTGGAACAACAGCCATTACTTGACCTTTACGCTCCACGCAACCAGTCTCCCCGACCACAAGAGTACCCTTCATATCTATCTAACCGGAAACGATGGAACAGAGGTGGAGCTTTTCCCGGTGATTCCGATCAATTCCATCACGGAGCAAGGATTACTCCATTTTCAGCGCGACATTTCGGCCTTGAACGGGCAGGCGGTTTCCATCCGTTTTACCCTGAGAGGAGACGACGGTTCGTTGGTTCACATCTCTGATTTGGGCCTCTCAACAAAAACCACCATCCCTGTTATCTTCCCCTTGCCCGCACAGACAGGGGCAGTAGGGATTTCCTACACTTCCTTAGTACCTATGGTAGGCGAAACCCCCCCTTCCGTTTGGCGACTGATTTCCGGACCCAAAGGCATGATCATCAACGGGGATGGATCTGTCCACTGGGATAATCCAACGGGCGGCTCCCATCTCGTCACTATCCGTGCCGGCAATAGGGCAGGTTTTCATGATATGACCTGGACGCTCAATATCCCTCTCGCAAACCCGGCAGAAAAGCAGGAATAGCACAACGTACTGGAAAGTTTGACAAACAAGCGAGGGATGTTTAGTATAAAAAGCTATGCGCTCCGGTCTTTGGATACGTCTCCGTTTCTCAATAATCGTTGCTCTCTTCGCCTGGTGGTTTGCGATTTTCCTGCAGGCCGAAGATGCCTCCGCCAAAGGGAAGATGAAGGAGACAAAGCATCCCACGGCTGTCCTAGAGGCCCCTGCCCAGGTTAAATTCGGACGAGGTATTGTCCTGGACGGCCAGCGATCTTTCGATGTCGCGCCGGGCACTATTGTAAAGTATTTCTGGAATGCAGTTGATTGCGCGACCAGCCAGCTCGTCCCAGGCAAACCGCTTGAGACCAGTGAAGCAACACTGGAAGTCATGGCCAGTACCGCGCCGAGTCTGTGCAAGTTCCAATTAATTGTCCAGGACAACACCGGAAACTTTTCTCCCCCGGCCTCTGTCGAGGTAATGGTCAAAGACGCAGACATTCCAACCGCCGTGCTGGAGGCTCCCGCCCAGGTCAAGTTCGGCCGCGGTTTTATGTTGGATGGCCAGCATTCGTCCGATATTGCGCCCGGAAAAATTGTAAAATATCTCTGGACCTCGCTTGATTGCAGCGCCAACAAACTGATCGCTGGCACCCCTCTTGAAACCAGCGCACCCCTCTTGGAGCTGATCGTCAGTACAGCGCCCAGTCTCTGCCGGTTTCAACTGGCGGTGGAAGACAACTCTGGCAATCGTTCTTCGGCGGTTCATGTCAGTGTATTTGTCACAGACACCCAGATTCCGACCGCTGTTATGGAAGTGCCTCCCCAGGTAGAGATGGGCCGCAGTCTTCTGCTGAATGGAAGACGATCTTCCGACGTCGCCCCGGGGAAGATCATAAAATACTCCTGGACCTCCCTCGACTGTGGGACAGACAAGCTTATTCCCGGCGTACCCTATGAAACCAGCGAACCGACTGTCGGGGTGACCATCTTTGCCGCTGGCCGATGCACCTTCGAATTGACCGTGGTGGACGACACCGGCAACCGCTCTCTGCCAGATCGGGGAGACGTCATCGTACGGGATTCCAAAAGCCCCACCGCCATTCTCAAAACCCCGCCCCAGGTGGAACTGGGCCGCAGTTTTCTTCTGGATGGCAGCCGCTCTTCCGACATCACCCCTGGAAAAATTGTTAGGTATGTATGGACCTCTCTTAACTGCAATACCAACAAACTCATCCCAGGCACCCCGATTGAAACCGGCGAGCCGACGATTGAGATTATGGGGAACACGCCAGGCCGATGCACGTTCGAACTGATCGCTGTGAACGACATCGGCAACCGTTCCCTGCCGGACCGGGGGGACGTCGTCGTGCGAGACCTCCAGAACCCCACCGCAGTGCTACAGGCCCCTCCTCAAGTGGAGTTGGGACGGACCTTCCTGCTTGACGGCAGACGCTCCTCCGATGCCACGCCCGGCAAGATTGTGCAATACCTCTGGACATCGCTGGAATGCGGCACCAACCGGCTGATTCCCGGAACGCCCATCGAAACGGACACCCCAACCATTGAAATTACGGCAAGTGCCGCCGGCCGATGCACATTCGAATTAACGGTCGTAAACGATACCGGCAACCGCTCCCTCCCGGATCGGGGAGATATCATCGTGCGGGATCCTCACGATCCAACTGCGGTGCTGGAGACACCTTTTCAAGTGGAATTGGGACGCAACTTTCTGCTCGACGGCAGACGCTCTTCCGATGTCGCGCCGGGAACCATCGTGAAATATCTATGGACCTCGCTCGATTGTGCGACGAACCGGCTCATCCCGGGAACCCCGCTTGAAACCAACACCCCCATCATCGAAGTGGCAGCAGACACCGCAGGGCGCTGCGCATTCGAACTGACAGCGATCGACAACGCCGGAAACAGTTCCCTGCCGGACAGGGGAACCGTGATGGTACGGCATGCCAAACATCCCACGTCGGTCTTGGAGGCACCACCTCAGATAGAATTGGGACGAAGATTCCTGCTCGACGGCCAGCGCTCTTCCGCCATTGCCCCAGGAACCGTTGTGAAGTATTTGTGGGCCTCCCTCGATTGTGCAACGGACCGGCTCATACCGGGAACCCCGCTTGAAACCAACACCCCCATCATCGAGGTGGCAGCAGACACCGCAGGGCGTTGCGCATTCGAACTGACGGTAGCTGACGAGAACGGCATCCAATCAATGGCGGATCGGGTCACCGTCATCATACGCGACTCCCAGAATGTAAAATCGGCTCCCAAAAACATTCACCCTGCCCCTTTGCCTCCTTCCACCCCGGTGTCTCCTCCTAAAAAGCCTGGGCGCTCCAAATAGGTGCGACTTCCCAGAAGAAGCGCAAACCCGACAGCAATATAGATCACACCCACCACAAGATAGGGCGCCCCTAAAAATCGAATCGTCCTCCCGATCACAATCATCAATAAAACAAGCATCCAACTTCTTAAGCTAAAGGTGCGATAAAATGGGCTTGCGTCAGGGAGTTGTTCAATCCTGGCAATGTTCTTTCTGCCGATCTTGGTGAGTACAAACTTCCCCTTCAGGAAACCGAGTACAAAGGCAATCAGAAGTCCGGACCACTCCATAATTCCTGAACATGAGATATCTGTTAGGGGAAGCATCCGCCCGCCGAAAAGAAACATGCTGCCGGCGCTTAACAAGCCGGTGCCCACCAAAACCCATATGACGAATGCAAACTTTAAATGCGACTCCCGCGATATATTCACGTTATATCCCTTGAAAAATGTTTTATGTTAAACAGGCCGACGAGTTCACGTATGAAGAACGATCCTGTCGCGTGTTTTCCATCACTCGGTTAAAACTTTACTCTTTTCTTGAGATTCCTTTGGAGTCCAAACACCGTTGCCTTATAACCTCATAGGCCACCACACCGACCGCCACCGACACGTTCAGTGATGAAATCCGGCCCCGCATCGGCAGTGAAACGAGCTGATCACACTTTTCCAACACCCTCCTGCGTATTCCTTCCCCCTCTCCGCCGAACACAATGGCAACCGGCCCACGATAATCATATTGAAGATAGGAGCACTTTTCCTCCGCTTCCACCCCCACAACCCAAATATGGTTTTTTTTTAGAAGATCGATCGTATCGGCAATATTCACCACCCTTGCAACAAGGCAATGCGCCAACGCACCGGCAGAGGCCTTTGCCACAGCCCCCGTCAACCCAACCGCGCGCCGGCCCGGGATAATAACGCCATGGACACCCGCCCCCTCCGCGGTTCGGATGATCGCCCCTAAATTCCTGGGATCCTCCACTTCGTCCAGCATAAAAAGAAATGGCGGCTCTTCACGCCGTCTGGAGACGGCCAAGATATCATCGACGCTGCTATATTTTCCCGAAGCGAGGAGGGCCACCACCCCTTGATGTTTATCAGTATCAACGAGACGGTTAAGCGCCATACGCTCCATCGTCAAAACGGCCGTGTTTTGGCCTCGGGCCAACAGACGTATTTCTTCAATCTCCCTTCCATGCCGGTTGGATTGAAGATAGATCTTGTTGAGGCACAACCTCTTCGACCGTAACGCCTCAATGACCGGGTTAATGCCGTAGATCACCTCTTCCTTTTGGATCATTGCTTTATCCGGGTGGTTCCATCAGGACGGTCTTCAATGGCAATCCCCTCCCGCGCCAACACAACTCGGATGGCATCCGATTTTTCCCAATTCTTATCACGGCGCGCCTCTTCCCGCTCACGGATTAATGCCGACACTTTAGCTTCATTCAAACCCTCCCCTGCGTCGGAGGCAGGCTGCCACGCTTTAAACCTCCATTCCCCAGAAGGAACACGAAAAAGGCCCAGCACCGCTCCGGCCCGTTTTAAAGACCGCCCCACACAAAACGCCCCGGATAGATCCCCTTTTGACAGCCGTGCATTGGCCTCCGCCCGAAACGTCTGGAGCAGTCCGATCGCCCGGGCTGTGTTAAAATCGTCGTCCATCACAGATTCAAACTCTGATCGACACCGGGCGTCCTCGCTGGAAGCGGTATCTTCCCACTCTTCGCCGACTTCATTAAGTTTTTGAAAAAGGGCGTAAAAATGGTCCAGGCCGATCTTGGCCTCCGTAAGGCTCCTGTCCGAGAAATCGACCGGAGAACGATAGTGGGTTGATAAAAGGTAAAACCGGACGACCTCGGCAATCACCGTCTCTGGAAAATGGGGCGACTTTTCGAATATCTCTTTAATCGTAAAGAATTTCCCCAACGATTTCGACATCTTTTCCTGGTCGACGGTCACCATGCCGTGGTGCAGCCAACAAGAGACAAATTTCTTTCCAGTATAGGCCTCCGATTGGGCAATCTCGTTTTCATGGTGGGGAAAGACGAGATCGGCCCCTCCGCCATGCAGATCGATGGTTTCTCCAAGATGATGGATCGCCATCGCAGAACATTCAATGTGCCATCCCGGCCGGCCCATTCCCCAGGGGCTTTCCCATGCCGGTTCGCCTTCGCTTGCCCTCTTCCAGAGGGCAAAATCCGACGGATTCCTTTTGCGTTCGTCTACCTCAACACGGGTGCCAGCGATGACCTCCCCACGCTGTTGTCCCGAAAGCCGCCCATAGGGAGGAAACATTCCCACCTCAAAATAGACATCCCCTTCCATCACATAAGCAACCCCCTTTGAGATGAGCGACTGAATCAATCGAATCATCTCGGGGACATGATCAGTCGCCCTCGGCGCAACGGTCGGAGGACGCACCCCCAATCTTGCCATATCTGTCTCATATGAGCGGATATACCGATCCGTAATTTCGGCAACCGTTTTTCTCTCCTGCTTGGCCCGCTGAATGATCTTATCGTCTACGTCTGTAAAGTTTTTCACGAAACGGACGGAATATCCCTTATATTCGAGGTAATCCCGGATCACGTCAAAAACAATGGCCGACCTTGCGTGACCGAGATGGCAATGATCATAAACGGTCACACCACAAACATAGAGGCTGACTTTTCCGGGCGTCTGGGGCAGCCACGGATTTTTTTCGCCCGTCAGTGTATTGACCATCCGCAACATCAGATCATTCTCTCCTCTCCTTCTTCCTTCCATCCCAGAGCCCCGATTAATGGAACGAAGACACAAGGGGTCAATGTGGTGATGGCCAACCCGTCGCTTGCTTTTTCCACCTTTTTTAAAACCTGATCCATCCGGTTCCCCACGGGAATCACCAACCGCCCTCCAACCTTCAGTTGATCAGTCAATGAGGAAGGGATGTCGGGTGCGCCTGCCGTCACCATAATTGCGTCAAAAGGGGACTCGTCTTTCCAGCCATACGTTCCGTCCGACAGGTGGATGACCACATGGCGGTAGTTCAGTTCTTCCAATATCTTCCATACCTTGGGGATGAAACCAACGATTCGTTCAATGGTAACGACCCGCGACGCCAGTTCGGCCAGAACCGCCGTCTGATAACCGGAACCGGTTCCGATCTCTAAGACCTTTTCATCTCCGCGAAGACCAAGCGCTTCCGTCATACAGGCGACCATATAAGGCTGCGAGATCGTTTGATCTTCTCCAATCGGGAGCGCATGGTCACCATACGCCTGCTCCCGCAACGCCTCCTCAACAAAGAGGTGTCGTGGGACTTTACGCATCGCGTCTAAAACCCGTTCATCGGAAATCCCTCGTGCGACAAGCTGATCTTTCACCATACGATAGCGGGCGGCGTCATAATGGTTCATTTTTATTCATCACTTTACAACATGAAATCAAGAAGATCGCTTCCCACACAAAAACTACCCTGGCTGCTCCAGCAACCGATCTCGCCAACGATCAAGCCGTTTCATAACCCCTTCTTGGGCCCAATTCAAATGAAGCGGTGTTATGGAAACCGCCCCTTCCTTCATTGCCTCGCAGTCGGTGTTCACTCTGTTTTCCCATCCCTTTCCATGAACACCAATCCAATAACATTTCCTGCCGCGGGGATCTATATTCTCTAAAACCGACCTGCCATCAGATATCCTTCTATCCAGACCGGTTATCCTGATTCCTGTTATTTTTGTCTTTAACGGATCAGGGACATTGACATTCAAGAAAATACCCGCCTCCAATCCCTCGTTTAGGACAAGCCCGGCAAGGCGCACCGCAAACGCAGCCGCTTCCTTAAACTGGAACGGCTCCTCGCCTAACTGTGATACGGCAAAGGAAGGAATGCCGAATATCGCCCCTTCCATCGCGGCGGCGACCGTGCCCGAATAGGTTACATCCTCTCCAAGATTAGCCCCTTTATTAATCCCTGCAACGATAAGATCCGGTTTCTTTCCATGCAGGAGAGAGAGCACACCCAGATTTACACAATCGGTTGGGGTGCCATTGACGCTAAAAATACCGCTTCGGACTTCTTCCATGCGAAGCGGTCTGTGCAGGGTCAGCGCATGGCTTGTGGCATTGCGTTCCCGGTCGGGGGCAACCACATACACCTCTCCAATCGCATGGAGTGCATCTGACAACAGGGAAAGACCAGGCGAATAAACACCATCATCATTGGTAACCAATACAACTTTATTCAATCGACCCTGTTTTCAAAGGATAGTGCAGCTCTTCTCTTAAGAAAGAATGGCACATTCATCTTGGGAGGCTATTTTAATTAACAAGTGATGATATGGCAAGGGTATCTATAAAAGACCGTAACCCAGACTGCGTAACCGTTTAGTTTGCCCAAACACGCTCTTCCGGAGGAAAACAGGGCGATCAATCGGCTTGCTAGTGAATGAGGCCAATAGTGAGTCCAACACTTCTTGACATTTGGCGACTTTAGCCATAATCCGCTCCACAGGGGCGGTCCAAACGAAAGCCTTGGGGTTTTGGTTGTGATGATTCACAATACGCTTTGATAGCCGCAATCAACTCCGGTACATTCCGGAAACTTCCTCGGCGGATACGTTTGTCGGTAATCTCTCTCAACCACCACTCGACCATGTTCAACCAAGAGCTTGACGTTGGAATAAAATGCAGATGAAACCGTGGATGCCGTTGAACCCACGCCTTCACACGGAGATGCTTGTGTGTTCCGTAATTATCCACGATCAGGTGTAGGTCGACATCCGATGGAGTTTCCGTATCGACTTTCTTGAGAAAACGGATAAACTCTTGATGCCGATGGCGTGGCAGACAATCTCCAATCACCTTGCCATCGAG
>SBBT01000134.1 GCA_005239595.1 Candidatus Troglogloeales bacterium
ACAGATCGTCAGGAAAGTACTTTCTATCGCACATCCTGACTAGGGATAACGATCGGCCGGCAAAACAGCTTCAAACTGCAATAGATACTATGGGTCGCGCGGAAAATCCTGATGCGCCAAGACCTGATTTAGCAGGCCTCGACCTGTTTTACGTCGTTGATACTTCCGATAATCAGGGGAACCCTCTGATGCAGCTTCTCAGGAAGAAGATCGAGAATCGGTTGACTGCCGGTTGTGGCAGCACCTCCCGCCTGCTCAACGATAAAGGCAAGGGGCGAAGCCTCATAAAGCAGCCTAAGCTTTCCTTGGGGATTTTTGCTGTCGGCAGGATAAAGGAATAACCCGCCTTTTAGGAGATTTCTATGAAAATCGGCCACCAAGGATCCAACGTAACGCAACGTCTTCCCTTCTTTCTTGGCCCCATCCACATATTTCTTAATTCTCTCTTCCCACATAAAGGCATATCCTTCATTAATGCTGTATATTTTACCCTTTATCGGTATTTTTATATTCTCATGGGAAAGAAGAAATTCTCCGATGCTGGTATCGAGGGTAAAGCCCTGAACACCGGAGCCTAGTGAAAAAATCAACATCGTGCTCGGGCCATAGATGACATAACCGGCCCCGACCTGGTCTCTCCCCTTTTGAAGGAAATCCGTAACCGATACGGCATCACCCGAAGATATTTTCTTATGGATAGAAAAAATAGATCCGACACTGACATTAACATCAATATTCGATGAACCATCCAGAGGATCGAACGATAACAGATAATTCCCTCTCGGAGTACCTTCCGGAACGGCATAGAAATCTTCGATCTCTTCCGACGCCATTCCTGTCAGAAAACCGGAACTCCCAAGAACATTGATAAAGGTTGTATTGGCAAAGGCATCGAGTTTCTGCACCTGCTCTCCATGGACATTGATGTCCCCCTGATAACCCAGAAGATCAATGAGTCCCGCTTGACTGACCTCGCGCGAGATAACCTTCGCAATCGTTGCAACCCCTTCCATGAGTCCAATAATGTTTTCGTCTATTCCGGAAGAAGTCCGTTTTTGCTTCAGTAGAAACTGGGTCAAGGTCATCCCCTTTAGCACTGTTCCCCTCCTCTATGGCTGTTTTTTGTAACCCGCACTCCCTGTCTATCCATGGTCGTAATACGAACCTTACAGCCCACGCCATGGCTTTTAAATCCAGCCTCCATCGCTTGGGCAACCTGTTTCCCCTTGTTGATACGATTCGTAACGGCAAAAATAGATGAGCCTGCGCCCGAAATAGAGCAACCCCACGCCCCTGCCTCAAGAGCGGCTTTTTTAGCCTCATCAAATCCCGGAATAAGCGGCGCGCGTGCCGGCTCTACCACGCAATCCTGAATCGATTGTCCAAACCGTTTAACATCGTTTTTGGATGCAGCCCAAGCGATCATAGCCGCATAGGCCATATTGGAAATAAACTGCCCCATCGAAATAGAGGACGGGAGAACCCGGCGGGAATCTCGCGTTAAGAGCGCAAGGTCTGGAGTCGCGACCACTACAACGGCATCAGAAAGAAAACCGAGGCGGACGACCTCTTTTGTGAACGGATTGTTCCATGTCACCCCCCCTATCATCGAAGGGCCGATATTATCCAGAAAAAACCCTCCGCTCACTTTTGACTCGGCGACCGCCGCCAAAGGGATGAGCGCCGCCTTAGACAACCTACGACCAAAAAGGATATTAACCGCATAGGCGGCAGCCACAGCGCTGGCCGCGCTGCTTCCCAGGCCCGTTCCGGGAATATCCTTATGAAGCGTTAACGACACCCCTTCGCGAACTTTTAAATGCGCCAAGGCAGCCTTCGCAGCAATCCCCGCCGTATTCTCATCTTCATGGTAAGAGAGTTTTCCTTGATCTCCCGTAATCTGGGAGATTAAAACACCCGGCTTACGCCGGTGCACAGCCACTACGGTATCTCCCATTCCCGAAAGGGCCATTCCCAAAAGATCAAATCCTGGACCAATATTACCTATCGATGCCGGGGCAAAAACAGAAACAGACCTCACCTTGCCCCCTTCCTCCATCTCTCCAACAGTTCCCTTATGTTTAAGAATCAGCAGACCCTTTAATAAAGATTAATTCTGTTGATCATCTGGCGAAGTCGGCCGAAATTCCTACGATTAAAATGGAAGGCAATACGAGGGGCCGACATCAGGGCCTGTTCATCCGCCTCTTCAGGGGAAACCCCCGTCTTCACAATCTTGCCATCAACAACAATATCAGAAAAAGTCTCGTTGAGATCTTTCAGCATTTTGTCACTCACCGGGTGCTGAAGCCGAATGACCAGCATCTCTTTAATAAACCGGATCGAGTGATAATTTTTGTAGAAGTTCGTAATCTCGGCAACTGCCACATCTACTTGATCCGTTACCTTAAAAAGATGCATATCTTCCTGGGAGATAAGATTCCGGGAGAGAATTTCGTTTTCCACATAGGATTGCCATGACTTCCAATACGTTCCTCCAGGCACATCAATAAAAACAACAGGAAGCGGCTCACTTTTTCCCGTTTGTAAGAGGGTGAGGGCTTCGAAACCCTCATCGTGTGTGCCAAATCCCCCTGGGAAGAGGGCGATCGCATTCGCCTCTTTCATAAAAAAAAGTTTTCGGGTAAAGAAATATTTAAACGACATCAGCTTCGGATCATTTTCAATAAACTGATTGGCTGCCTGCTCAAACGGCAGCAAGATGTTCATCCCAAAACTTTTCTGCCGGCCTGCCCCTTTCTGGACGGCGCACATAATACCCTCTCCTGCCCCTGTAATTACCATAAAGCCGGCCTTCACTATTTGTTCGGAAAATGCGGCCGCGTGCCTGTAGATCGGGTCAGAAGAGACGGTTCGGGCCGAGCCAAAAACGCTCACCTTGCGCATCGTGCGATAAGGGGCAAAAAGCTTAAAGGCATACCGCATATCCTTGAGTGCGGCATGAATAATTTTAATATCCGCATGCGTTACGTAGGGATCGGAGAGCCTGACTACCGTTCCCATCATTTCCCTGAGATGATCTTCATGTTCGCCATTCCCGCCATTACCGGTAACCCATCGCACGAGATCTCTGATTTTCTCCTGAATCTCTTTCTTATCCATATTATGATTCTCAGATAAGGGTTTCTGGCGTAAGACTTTAAAAAGTTACACAACGCCTATAGTTGATTATTTCCGAACGCCGATTTTCTGTCAATTAAATAATCTATCACTCCGTGTGTAAAAATTTTGAGGGTGTGGTTTTTCCATTGTTGATTAAAACGATTAAAGATTGCATAGATGATCCGATCCACGCTCTGTATGTTCACAAAGG
>SBBT01000183.1 GCA_005239595.1 Candidatus Troglogloeales bacterium
AGGTTCTCTTCATACCTCCCATTCAAATGCCTTACATCAATCAGTCCCATCAAAAATGTTTCTCCCTTTTGCCCCTGACCTTCGTATTGAAATTCATACACAAAACTTTGTCCACGCCCACCGCGATGCACCAGCAAATACTCAAGCTCTTCCAATCGTTGCAAATGAATTTTTAACTGCGTGTTCCCCCATCCAGTAAATTCCCGAACCGCCTTGCGGCTAAAACGATAATCCGATCGCTCCACTTTGAGCCGTTCACAAACTTCCTTCACCATCTGGTCAATCCGGATCAGCAGCTTGCGCGTCTGCGGCGGCAACTCGTCCAACGACCGCCCCAACACTTCATTCGCCAACCGATTCGCTATCGCGATATCTTGAACGGTCACCTCGATATATTCTTTGATTGTCCCATCACGGCTCTCCTGTTTAATCGGCCGCTGATATTGATGTAACAACGCAATCGCTTCAATCAACGTCAGATATTTCTCATGATCTCGCCGCGTCCGCGTCTTATCATCTAAAAAAGTTAATGCCCGTGCGTACGGATTCGCAACCGGCAACGCACGCAAAAGCCGCTGCGCATTCTGATGCAGCGCCCGCAACCCCTTCGCCTCTTGTCTCGCCCATAATCCCTCAGGCGTGTGACGCTCTCTTTGTAATTTGTGAATCGCCCGCGTCTGCTCTCGATCCTCATTCGCAGACAACGCCAAACACCGATTCAAAAACTCCTCATCCACCTCGTCCACCGTCGTCGTCGAAAAAATACTGGTCGGCCCTTCCATCCGATATTCCTGCGTAATCATCCTTCCCGTGTTCGGGTCTTTGCCCGTAGAGGCAATCGTCAGTTCCCCCTCACTCTGCAACAGCTTGAGCGCATAACTCGCCCGGGCCGCGCCCTCCCCTTCCGCAATCGCTAATATCTTATGCTTCAGATTGATGCCCTCCATGTAGAAAAGCGATTGCCCCGTCATCGCCGAATATTTCACTACCTCCTCTTTCGGCATAAACGACAACACCGCTTCCATCAACGCCGTCTTCCCCGCCGCTGAAGAAGACTGAATCAACACCGCCAACGGCGCATCCAACTTGCGCGATGTCGCCGCTAAATACCCCACCAACTTGTTCGTCTCTTCGCCAACGACGCCGCACCGCTCAAAGTCCGAGAGAATGCGACCCAATAAATTCGGGTCTTTCAATAAATCAAACGCCGCAGACTCTTCTTCCTTCGTCAGCACGACTCGCTTCTCCTTCGGCGACAACGTTTCTTTGATCTGCTGCTCCTGCAACGCCTCCAGTCTCAAAAGAATCTGACCCAAGTCTTTTTTAATCACCGATTCTTCAAGCATCAATTCCTTCGCCGCTTCTTTGATGTACAGTCCGCGCGCCTTCGATGAATATAAATCAATCGTGTCCACATAAAATAATCCGCCGGGCACGCTGCCCTCGTTTATCGCAACGAACAGATTGATTTTCAGCAGGCCGTTGCTCATGTTCTTCGACAACCCGCGAACCCGATATCGCCGATCCCCCATCGGAACCACGATCTCTTGGTCTTTGACTTCAACAGAAATTTCCAATGAGGAGATCGGCGGCAAAGGAAAATTCGCTTCAACAGGCACTTCTTTTTCCGCGACTAACGGGGCAGCGTGCCCTGCGAGGAGCGGCAAGTCCGCCCCCCCACGTTGGGGGCCCATCCGCACAGCGCAACGAATCAGCAATCCCAGACTCTTATCCGCAGGCAACATCTTTAATGCATACTCATTCGCATCCATCCCCTTCGGAAATTGAATGCGGAAACTTTCAATCCCTTCATCGCTCAATCGTTCTGCTAAAGAAATAGACGCCGAATCCCCCGCATCATCCCGATCATACGCAATATAAACTTTCTGAATCCCGTATTTCTTAAAGGCCACAACATGATCGTCGGTAAATCCATTTGTCCCGTAGCTCGCTGTCACGTTCTGATACCCCGCACACCAAAACGTCAACGCATCTATCAACGATTCGCATAAAATAATCTCTTTCGACTCAGCCAACGCCGCAATATTAAAAATCCCCTTGTGCGGCCCCGGCAAATACAAATGCAATGACGACGCCCTCTGATTCACATTGTCACAAATCTTCCGGCCGTACATCCCTTGCACATTCCCCGCTTCATCCATAATCGGAATCACCACCGATCCCCGAAAATGCTCAAATCCGCTCTCTTTGTATAACCCCAGACGACACAACCGGCTTCGGATTTTCGCGCCCTCTTTGTGCTTCGACATCGGCACCCCTTGCGCCAACGTCCGATTCGCAAATCCCAATTTGAAATGCGCGATCATCTCGGATGAATCCAGTCCGCGTTTTTTTAAATACGCCAACGCGTCCGGACTTTGTTTCAACGTCGCGTGGTAATAGGCGACCACCTGCTTCATGATCTCGTGATCATCACACTCCCACTGAATGGACGATGAAGGCCGCTGAAGGATTAAGTCGGTTACGCTTTTTTCTCTTGTTGAAGACACTCGCCCACTCATTACTTTGAGCTGCTCTATGGCTTGTCGAAAATCCAATCCTTCCGATTTCATCACGTAATCAATATTCGATCCCCCTGCGTCGCACGCCCCAAAGCAGTGCCACAGATTTTTATCCGGCGTAATCACAAAGGAAGGGGTTTTGTCGTCGTGGAATGGGCATCGTCCCACAAGGTCGCGTCCCCGCCGCGTGAGTTTCATCCCATGTGCCGTCACCAGCCGCTCTAATGAGACTTCTCGCTTGATCCGATCAATCTCTGATTCCGGTATCTTTGGCATCGAAAAACCTCCTTTCTGAAAAAGGTGTCAATGGGGAAATTCGCTTCCTTTTATTTTTCCCTAGTGTTGACTATCTGGACATAGAATGCTACTATAGTCGTAGCATACTGTCAAGCACTTTGAAAGAGAAGCGTAATGGAGTTAAAACTAGTAGGTTATAATTTTAGGCATAATAGGGAAGGTGAATCCGTCATGCCTAAAATGTTGGTTCTAAATCAAGGACAAGAGCCATTTGGAAAACGCTTGGCTAAGTTGCGTAAATCTGCAGGCTATTCCCAGCGAGCGCTTGCAGCGGAACTCAACATCTCATATCGAGTGATTGCTTACTACGAGGGGGAAACAACGTATCCGCCCGCGCATCTGTTGCCACAACTGGCTAAGGCATTGGGAATATCAACAGATCAGATTTTGGGAGTAGAAAAAATTAAAGAATCTAATAGTATGATCAGGGATAATCGTCTCTGGAGGCGTTTTTCTCAAGTGGAAAAACTTCCCGCGTCAGAGCGTAGGCCAATCATCCAAATTATAGATGCTGTTCTCAGAGGCAAACAGTCAAACAGTCGGGTTTGATTAGTGGATATCCAGTGGATTCGTCATCAGGTCGAGGCTCAAACATATGAGTGGAGTAGCCACGCCGATGACGAACGGCAGGCCGAGAGAATTTTGATAGAAGACGTCGAAGACGCCTTATTGCAGGGGAAAATATTGGAAATGTATCCTCAAGACCCAAGAGGGCCAAGTTGTTTGGTATTGGGACACAGTCGCCAAGGGCATGCCATTCATATTGTTTGTGGTCAAACGCCGTTAAGACGATTGCGACTCATTACCGTTTATATCCCATCTCCACCCAAGTGGATTGATGAACGGACACGGAGGAAATAGCTATGCCAACGTATCATTACGATGATTGCACATTTTGTAGCGGGCGTGTTACTGAACGGCTTATCGCCAAACCCTGTGTCTGGGGGGACCGTTTGGTGGCATTAGTGGATCAGGTTCCAACGGGTGTGTGTGAACAATGCGGGGAGCGTTACTACCGCACTGCCGTTCTCAAACGGATTGATGCCGTCTTAAAAGGACGACGTCAACATGCTCGCCAAATCCGGTTACCTGTCCTTGAATATGTAAGATAAAGGTGGGGCGGCGAAATGAAAAAACATTCTCATCCAACACGCGCCGCCCGTTTTGTCCGCTTGGTCATGGGTCTTGCAAATAAAAAGACGCAAGCCCCACGCCCTCGCTCTACCCCGCCCGCCCCGCTGCAGGGCAAAAAAGGGGTGGGAAAACACCGCTTCAGGAAATCGTCTGTCACAGGCATTGCAAGAAAGAGCAATGGCCTGCGCCAGACCCTTCCGCTAAACATAATACGACGTTATCATCCATGAGAGTACGCATGACTGATAACGCGGCATTATGTTTTATTTTCCCACCCCGCTTTGCCCTACGGCTCCCGTCTGCCCCCCAACGGGGGGCGCCCTGAAGGTAAAAAGATTTGGTTTTTTAGAGGGGGGAATGAGATTATGGGCGTATCCGAACACGGCCTTCTTCCATAATCCATAAATGACCTCGGGGATCCTCATACGTTAGCAGGGGAATTAGCCGTTTCGTCATCTCTAAAACACAGAACTTGTCCTGTTGGCGCGGTCTCATGACAATCAGACCCCCATACTGCTCGGGCGGATAAACACGAATGTCAGAAAAATCTAGGTCAAGCGTAACAAAAATACGCTCTTCTTTTTGAACAACAGCCGTAATCGCCGCGTCTGGCCGTCCCCCAAGATGCTCCTCGATCACCGTGTCGGCATCGTGGCCCGCTTCACGCAAAATCTCGGCAACTTCATTCGGAAGATTTTCGTCAACCTTCACTCTCATTGAATGTACTATGCCGAAATCAAAACAATACGCTCGCGTGCCATCTCAGCAGCATAGCCAATCGCCGCACAGATCGCCTCACGGGTCAGGGACGGATAACTCCTCTGAAGATCCTCAATCGAAACATCCGCGGCAAGGTTGTCCAGCACCACTGATACCATAATCCGCGTGCCCTTAATACACGGCTTCCCGTGACATATCTCAGGATCTGCAGTAATCAAATCGCGCCAACTGTGCATTGCAGAATTCAAAACGGGCAGCCCTCCTTTTCCGTCTTCCCCTCAATGTACGGGCATTCCTTCACGTGAACCGTCACTCGGCTCTCATGCCCCTTATACCGAACTATAATATCCGTCTTCCCAGGGCCCGTGGCTTGGACAAGGGCGTAGGGAATACGACGATCATCTTCCGTTTTCTCCCATTGCCCCGGAGCAAATACTTTCGCCACTTTTTCATTTAGACTTTCATAGGTAAGATCGGGGTTGCCTACAATTCTTCGGTCTACCCCATCAGAATAGGTCGCACCCACTGAAATCTCATCAGTACTATTTGTTCCCTCAGTCACTAACAATTCCCCACTTGGCTTACGGGCGATCTCCAGAAAGGTCTTGTTGTCACCAGAAATTTTTGCCCCAATCGACTGCACCGTGGTCGTGGGGGGGAGGACGACGGTAACCTTAACGCTCGCATCCGAACAATTACCATCTCTACTCATTGCCTCACCCATGATCATAATATCCTGTTGCTCCCGTTCGCCACTTTTAACCTCATCAGGTGTAGCTCGATCTGTCCACTCATACATCCCCGTTGCAGAATTAAACGGCGGCGCTCCCCCAGCAACCGATTTACACACCTCACCCGGCGCAGGACGCACCTTCCATTGAAACTCCTCACCCACAACAAGCACCTGTCCCTCCTTCGGACTCTCAATAATCAAGGCATGGGCGAGAGTAGCAGTTACTACCATCACTAAAACCAAAACAAAACCCTGGATTCCTGCCTTCGCAGGAATGACAACCTTTTTCATATCATCTCCTTCCTCTATGGCGCACCCAGCGGAGCAAATAACTCCATCTTCCCTTCCAGCAGTTCCCGAACTTGCTCCACAGCCTTCTCTGATCCCGTTACAGTCAGATGATCTATCGCCTCGCCCACATTGCTGCTATATGGCCGATCAAATCGCCCTTGCTGACTCCTTCCAGAAACAACCCCATCCGAACCGTTTGCCAACCCGCCAAAAACATCACCCTGCGTCAAACCACACGAATCCAATGCTTGTTGCCATAACCACCACATATCTTTCGATACACCGGTCGCTATCGCAGAGAGCATATCCGGAACCAGATCAGGCATCCTCCCAATCAACGCATGGGTACGAACACCGTTTAGAACCATGTCATTCCAACGCCCCGGCGGAATTGTCAGCGGGGCCACTGTCCCAGTCGCAAGCGAATCCACCGCCCCTTTTGGAACCACAGGGTGACTAGGTATTTGTACTTTTAACGGAACATTATAGAGTTTAACGCTTTTCCCTTTTACAAAAGCATCTATGCGTTCATTGCAGTCCTTCTTGTTTGGGGAAAGAGATCGCATTTGTAACTGATCGTAAAAACCGCCTGCCGTATCGCGGTTCCTTTCATATAGCAACAGCCAATCCGCCAACTCACTGCCTTGGTGCGGGGTGTCTATCGTAATCAGCTTGCGAATCGTTTTCTTGCAGGCGTCGGGATTGTCTTTGCAAAAAGAGCGCACCACCAATCCGCCCATCGAATGCGCCACTATATCCACTCGCTCACCAGCGATCTTCTGAGCACGAAGATCATCAAGAACTTTTTTAATAGTCTTTGTCAGTTTTTTCCTGATCTCTGGATCGTCAAATGCATTGGCATTGAGTTTTGAGTAGTCCACTGGCACTACCGTGTAGTGGCCTTGTTGTTTTAGAAGCGGCGCAAAAGTCTTCCATGTGTAATCATCACTTTCATCATCACCCGAACCCCACACCCCGTGCAAGAGCAGAACGGCAGGCCGCTGCAAAATAATACTCCCCTTCGCCAACTCCTTCCCAGATTCCGTCACCACCACCTTCACTTCGCGCGACTTGGCCGTCTTATCGTCTTTCTCATGCTTCGTATCTCCAAATCGCACAAACGTATCAGGCCCTTGATAATAAACCGGCGTACTCGTTGAAATCACATACCGATCCTTACTCCATACCAAATCCACAGAAAGCGAGGTCTCCTTGCAAAACTCCGCCTTGTCATCCGTGCATAAACCCCCCTCACCCTGACCCTCTCCCCCGTTGGGGCGAGGGGATAATGCCACCGTCACCTTCCTGTTTAATTTGCTCCCCGTCACCATCCCACGAATCTGAATATCCGCCTTCACCCGCGCAGCGCCATCCGTCACCACACCCAGCATTTTCTCCCCCTCACCCTGGCCCTCTCCCACGCTGGGGAGAGGGGATGTCGCCTCCTTCCACGTCACCGCACTCCATTGATCCACCGCCACACTCGCACCCGGACTCCCAGACGCTAAAAAGAAATGCGTCTTCGCCTCGTTGGTAACAAGTGAATGCCGATACGCATTACTCACCATCCCCAATACCTTCGGCGTATTTCCGATTTGCTTGATATCAAAGATCACCGTCTCCTCCGTGCCGCCAGACACACCCGGCGTCCCCTTAAACACATTCGCAACCAGTATTCCTTTTTCTTTGAACGGAAGCATCTCGCCCATCGTCCCGCCCACTTTCCAGGTCGCCAAAAGCTGCATCGGGGGAACGACTCTATCTTCAACAACCCCCTGGCCCCCTTTACTAAGGGGGAATTGCGTCACATCATAAATCTCCAGCTCGTTCGACTGACCCGACCTCGATACAAACGCTAAATCACCGCGATACATCTTCCCGCCCGCATCCGTGTAAACCACATCCGTTGCCGCCGCAAGATGCAATCCATTCGTTATCGTCGTCGCACCAACCATCGTCAGATTCGGCGCCTCACTGATATCAAACACCATTAAATTCGCCGGCGTTAACACATACAACCCATGATTATCCCTACCCCCTACCACCAACCCCCTCGGCGCTTCCAACATCGCCCATGTACTCACCACCACATCGTCCTTAAACTTCGACGACGGCGTCATATTAGGACCAGTCGGCCCCATATGCACAATCTTCGTCTGATGCGCAGGATGCACCACCTTCTCCAAGTCCACCACCTGCAAGCCCACATTCAGGGCACCCAACACAATATTTATATCAGAAAAGTGTTTTTCCCTAATGCAATCGCGGCTAAAATCATTTTTCGTCTCGATGCAAATCATCCGAAAACACAAAAAAATCCCAATACGCGTTTTTAGAAAACAACACAATATTGTCATTCCCGCGAAAGCGGGAATCCAGAAAATGGAAATAATAAATGCTGGATTCCGGCTGGAATCATGCCGGAATGACGACGTTGTCTGATGGGAATATCGCATGTGTTAAGAGTACTACTGTAATTCCCCCCTAGCAAGGG
>SBBT01000160.1 GCA_005239595.1 Candidatus Troglogloeales bacterium
AGCATGCAAAAGCAAAAATCTCTTCCTGATAAAAAAGGGCGTTTTGGCCCCTACGGGGGAAGATATGTTCCCGAAACATTAATGCCGGCCCTTCTGGAGCTGGAGGCCGCTTATCGCTCGGCTCGGGACGACTCGGAATTTAAATTGCAGCTGACGCATGGCCTAAGTGCGTATGTGGGGCGCCCCACGCCCCTTTATCAGGCAACCCGTCTTTCCAAATATCTGGGTGGAATCACGGTCTATCTGAAACGGGAAGACCTTTGCCACACGGGGGCGCATAAGATCAACAACACGCTGGGACAGGCCCTTCTTGCCATCAGAATGGGAAAGTCCCGCCTGATTGCGGAAACGGGCGCGGGACAACATGGCGTCGCTGTGGCGACGGTGGCGGCCTGCCTTGGCCTTGCCTGTGAGGTCTACATGGGGACGACCGATATGGAGCGGCAGGCCTTAAATGTCGTCCGAATGAAACTTCTGGGGGCTAAAGTCACCGGTGTCCCGACGGGGAGCCGGACGTTAAAAGATGCGATCAGCCAGGCGATGCGCGATTGGACGGCCAATGTGAAAGAGACCCACTATATCCTTGGATCGGTGTTGGGCCCGCATCCTTATCCGATGATGATCCGCGATTTCCAGTCGGTGATTGGGCGAGAGGCCCGAAAACAAATTGTGCGAAGCGAAGGACGCCTTCCAGATTATTTGATCGCCTGTGTCGGCGGTGGAAGTAATGCGATGGGTCTTTTTTATCCTTTTCTATCCGAGGCGTCGGTCCGGATGATCGGGGTGGAGGCGGGGGGAGAAGGGGTTGCCACCGGACGACATGCCGCCCGTTTTGCGACGGGCCGCGTCGGTGTGCTTCACGGAACCATGACCACCCTACTTCAGGACGCCGATGGACAGATTCAGACAACCCATTCCGTCTCGGCAGGATTGGATTATGCGGCAGTCGGCCCGGAACATAGTTACTATCAAGAAATAAAACGGATTGATTATGTCTCCGTGACCGACCAGGAGGCGTTATCGGCGTTTCGGCTTCTGGCAGAGACGGAGGGAATTCTGCCGGCCCTGGAATCGGCCCATGCGATTGCCTATCTTGTAAGGCTCGCTCCTTCCTTAAACAAGGATCAGATGGTTATTGTGAATCTCTCGGGAAGGGGAGACAAGGATGTCGATCAATTGTTCAGAGAGATGCCCTCTCTTGCGGAATCGGGCAGGACACTGCGCAGAACGAAATCTTAATGAGTCGGATTGCCGCAACCTTTAACCGTCTTGCCGGGCGTCACGAGAAGGCCCTGATCGCCTACATCATGGCTGGGGATCCCACCCTGGCGCAAACGGAAAAAATTCTTCTTGAGATCGAAAAGGCGGGGGCCGATCTGATTGAATTGGGTGTCCCGTTTACCGATCCTGTCGCAGATGGTCCTGTTATTCAGCGGGCATCGGAGCGCGCCTTGCAACACGGTACAAACCTTCACGCCATCCTTGAGATGGTGGCCCGTCTGCGCAAAAAGACCGACATTCCGATGGTGCTGATGAGTTATTGTAACCCCATTTACGCCTTCGGCCTTCCGTCTTTTTTCAAGGAGGCCGGCGGCGCAGGCGTGGATGGCCTGATTGTTCCAGACCTCCCTTATGAGGAGGCAGGCGATTTTACCGCCCTTTGCGGACGCTCTCAGGTTGACCTGATTTTTCTGGTGGCGCCGACCACTCCCCTCGGTCGTGTTGAAAAGATTTTAAAATCGGCCTCCGGTTTTATTTACTATGTATCGCTGACCGGCATTACCGGCGCCAGGCTGACCGAGAGGAATCTCCTTTACGAGAGGGTTTGTAAGGTGAAGGGGATGACCGATCTTCCGGTAGCGGTCGGGTTCGGCATTTCAAGCCGGAAAGATGCAAGCGACATAGCGCGTTTTTCCGATGGCGTCATTGTCGGAAGCGCCATTGTGAAGATAATCGAAGACCATCACCCCCATTATATCGTTCCCCTGCGCAAGTTTATTTCTTCTCTAAAGAAGGGGATGACAGGTATTTAGCAACACCCGCAGGCTGGACACCAGCAGGCTCACTTTATTGACATGTGCGGGACAAGGAGTTACGGTATTACCATCACTGCTGCTGTGATGGTAGGAGGGACTCCCTTTTGCGCTCTTAGTGAAGGAGGTGCGCTATGGCTTCTGTTCAAAGAGTGGTTCTCCTGCTGACGCTGTTTCTTCTGATCCTTTTTCCCCGGGGTGTTACTGCGGCCCCTGTGGAAGGAGGGTTTCTGGCGATCGATGCCCACCACGATACCCGCGACAGGACGATGCTGACGATTCGTCAGCTTCTGATCATGCCAAACCGATTCTCCTATTTTGGCCTCTTGAATCTTTTCACGCCCCTCAGTACAAGCGAGCATGCCGAGTGATCGAGTCAATATTAGAAGGAGAAAGAGAGCCTGTTGAGGGATGCGCCAAGGATCTTCCGTAGTAGGCTGGGCAATTGCTTTTTCCCGGCAGGCTGTCAAAGATTCCGGAAAAGTGGTGGAGGCCGGTCTTAAACCAAAGCGGAGGCGATTCTTAAAGTGTTGCAAGAGTATCCGTTTTCACACTCCCATTCATTTGAGAAACTGATCGGAAAACCTAATTAAGAGGGGATTGCGTTCGCGGAAGGGTGATAATCACCTCCGTTCCCCCTCCCTTCCTCTGTTTCACATCAATCGTTCCATGATGGGTTTCAACAACAATATTATACGTAATTGCCAGGCCCAGTCCGGTCCCCTTCCCCATCCCT
>SBBT01000181.1 GCA_005239595.1 Candidatus Troglogloeales bacterium
GAGTTATCCAACACGCTGGATACGCCATTTTGCGTGAGTGCTTTGGAGCGGGCTTTTAGGATGGGTCTTCCTGAGATATTCAATACGGATCAGGGCTGTCAATTTACGAGCGACGATTTTACGGGACGCCTTCTTGCTCGGGATATTCGGATTAGTATGGATGGCCGGGGTCGTGCGTTGGACAATATTCTTGTAGAGCGACTTTGGCGGAGTGTGAAATACGAGGAGGTTTATCTGAACGATTATGAGGATATTCGTGCGGCGAAAGAGGGATTGGGACGATATTTTCGATTTTATAATACTGAACGGATGCATCAATCGCTTGGCTATGCGACGCCGGAGTCGGTTTATTATGAGAGGCCATTGCAAAGAGAGGCGGCGGCGTAAGATTTTTTTTTTGGGGTACTGCTGGGATAGCGGACATTGAGGAGGCGCGGCTTAAATTACATTGTAGGCCGATTTTTTTGAAGGGGTTGGATGACGAGATTTGTTTTTAGGATGGAAGTGCAAAAAAGAGAAGAAGAGGGTTAAACGATAACCATGCGGCGGGCTGAATCCACCAAATAGGAGCCCCTTTTCTGTCTAGACATTTGGGAGTACCTTATCCTCCTCTAATATGCCTTGGATAAAACCCTGTACCTTCCCCCGAACCAAGACCTCCAATCCCTCATAATTTCTTTTTGCATCTTCGGTCGTCTTTGTGTTTTGCTTTCTCATGGTGGCGTATCCTTTCCCTAGGATCATCGGGTTGTTTAGATCTCTTTTTGACAGCGAGTTGAAGCTTCTTTCCGCGCGCAGGACGCCGGATGCCGTCATCGCCTATACCGAAGCGGCCGAGAGCGCGAAAGTAGAAGTGATGATTGCCGGGACAGGCAACGCGACCCATCTTGCCGTGATTGGCGCCCCCATTCCAACTGAAAATCTACGCGGCCTCGACTCACTTTTATCGATTGTTCAGATGCCGAAGGGGATCCCGGTCGCAACAATCACCATCGGCGGAGCGGAGAATGCAGCCCTGCTGGCCGTCAGCATCTTGTCGCTAAAATATCCGAAACAACGCCAGAAGCTCCTTGCCTTTCGCGCCGAGCAGACACGCGCCTCTCTGGAAGGAACTCCCATGGTGCCCCCGGGGTGATTTGAACACCCGGCACGCGGTTTAGGAAACCGCTGCTCTATCCACCTGAGCTACGGGGGCATTTAATAAAATCAATGCGTTACCTAATGCACTCTTTCTGGTTGCACGGATATTGTTCCTCATTTGTGCCCATTTTGGTTTAAAGTATCACACTTAGACAGATGAGTCACGCTACCAAAAAACTCATCCATTCGAGCCGAAGCCTTGTGGATATCCCGCTCGCTTACGATGTCATAGCGGTCAAAAACCGAGCGGGTCTTATGTCCGGAGATTAACATCGCTACCCGTTCCGAGATTCCTGCCCTCACCATATTGCGAATAGCGGTTCGCCTCAGATCATAAAACGACCTGCCTTTAAGCCCAATCTTGCAACAGGCTGTCTTCCAAGCCCTCGTTAATCGTCTGAGCCTCTGACCGTTGGAGTGACATGCCCAGGTACAAGAGGGCCAGTGATTAAAGATTTCTTTGCGCCATCGCAAAAGGACCTTCGATAGGTCACTCATGAGGACACAATCCGTCCCCCTCCACTCTTCGTAGTTCCAGGTTCAAGCCGAAGGGAACTACGTTCTAAATCTATCTGTTCCCATTGAAAATTGAGAATTTCACCCAGCCGCATCCATGTCCAGTATCCAATTGACAATGGAACCTTTTGATGGAAGCTATAATAAAAAGGTGTGTAAACGTTTAGAGGGGCGGCGTCAACTTTCAGGTTGATGAAACCTAAACGACCCGGGAGTCCGGGAGAAAGGATACGCCACCATGAAAGAGGAAAGCACAAAGACGACCGAAGATGCAAGAAGAATTTATGAGGAATTGGAAGCCTTGGTCCGGGGGAAGGTACAGGGATTTATCCAAAACCTTTTGGAAGAAGAAGTGACGGAGTTTTTAGGATGGTTCTCAAGAGGCCTGTCAAGCTTAGGAGTAGGAGAAGGACTCGCGGCGTAACAGAGTCGGCCAGAGAACAAGGTTCCGTCAGATAAGAACCTACGGACTACGAGACGAAGACTACCTCCGGCTGAAAATCCTGACGTGTACGCTTCAGGAGATATAAAATAACCCACACTCTTACGCGAAAACCAAAAATAGAGAAACAGACACAGCGTAGGTCCTATACAAACTTCAACTAAAAAAGGGTCGACTCAAAAATTTTGTTCTGACCTCACAGAAAAGCCTCTCGCACAAAAAATCTCTCTCAAAAAAACGGCTAGATTTTTTCTGAACCACCGTACCTCTGTTTTCCCTTCTACCTTCTTTTGCCACACCGCAAAACGCCACCGGTGAAAATTGGCTGGGGGACGAGGATTCGAACCTCGATAGGCAGATCCAGAGTCTGCAGTCCTGCCGTTGGACGATCCCCCAAATGGGCTACACTTCTGTGGCAGGCCTCCCCATTTTAATAAATGCAATTGCCTTTTCTAAACGGAACAGTGTCTTTTCTCTTCCTAAAATTTCCAACACCTCAAAGATGCCGGGGCTGACCGTCTTTCCGGTAACGGCAGCCCGCACGGGTTGGGCTACGTCGGCCATTTTGATATCAAGCGTTTCTGCCAGCGTCTTAAAGGCCTCTTCCATCATCCGATGCTCGAAGGGAATCGTCATCAGCCGTTCCATCACCCCTGTAAGCGCAGGCAAGCTCTCTTCGGTGAGTACTTTCCTCGCTTTGTCATGGTAGACAACTCCATCTGAAAAGAAACAGCGGGCCGATTCTGCCATTTCTCGCAACGTTCTGGATCGCTCGCGAAGGGCCATCACCACTCGGATCAGACTGGACATTTCGATGGTGTCTGAAGTGATTCCCATTCTTTCAAGAAAGGGCAAGAGAAGGGCAGCCATCCTTTCCGGATCGCCGTTTTTAATATGATGGGCGTTAACCCATACAAGTTTCTCAGGATTGAAAACGGCTGCGGAGGATCCTACCTGATCTATCGCAAACTTTTCAATAAGCTCTGGCATCGTAAAGAGTTCCTGATCCTTGTAAGACCAGCCGAGACGAACGAGGTGGTTGACCATTGCTTCCGGGAGATACCCCTCCTCACGGTATTGCTGAACCGACGTGGCCCCATGACGTTTGGAGAGCCTGGCGCGATCCGTACCCAATATCATC
>SBBT01000007.1 GCA_005239595.1 Candidatus Troglogloeales bacterium
ATCGGACAGATCGCCGCATGGATCGGGATGGGAATCAGTTATCTTCCGCTCATGATAATCCCCCTTTATTTCCTCTGGAGGAAACCCCCCTCGAATTGACATCTGGTGTTCCCCTTTGCTAAAGAAAATCCGAAGGGGCGATTAGCTCAGTGGTAGAGCGCTTCCTTCACACGGAAGAGGCCGCTGGTTCGATCCCAGCATCGCCTACCAGATGGATATCCCCCTCCTTGTATTTCATGAGCGGTTTTGTTTCCATCCATCCCATCATGGCGCTCTTAAAGAAAGAGGTGAGGCGCCTGAAGCAGCCGGTGGTGGGAGAGATTGCGGAGGCGACGCGAAATCCTTTTTTGGTATTGATTTCATGTCTGTTGAGTCTGCGCACCCGGGATGAAACAACGGCGGCGGCCTCAAAGCGGCTTTTTGCGCTGGCCGATACACCGAAGAAGATGTTGCTGCTGGCCGCTTCCAAGATAGAGTCTGCGATCTTCCCTGTTTCGTTCTATCGTAACAAAGCGAGAAACATACAAGCGATTTGCCGCGTCTTGCTCGACCAATATGAGGGGGTGGTTCCCCATTCGCTGGAGGCCCTTTTAACGCTTCCAGGGGTGGGGAGAAAGACGGCCAACCTGGTGGTGACCGTGGCGTATCGAAGGCCGGGTATCTGTGTGGATACCCATGTGCACCGGATTTGCAACCGGCTGGGGCTGATTCAGACAAAGACACCGGAAGAAAGCGAGATGGCTTTACGAGAGAAACTGCCGAGGCGATACTGGATATCGTTTAACGATATGCTGGTTCCCTTTGGCCAGTTTGTCTGCAAACCGATCTCTCCGCTCTGCAGTCGGTGCAAAATCGCATCCTATTGTCGGCAGGTGGGCGTGGTCAAAAGAAGATAAGCGTTAGATCGCTGTGCCAGACGCGTAGCCCGGCCTATGGCCAGCCTATCGGACGAAGGTCAGCCAGTTAAGATGTCCCTTGCCTCGGACTGTGTCAAAGAAGGCCGATTGCAACGCCTGTGTGATCGGTCCCGGTTTTCCGTTACCGATCATGCGGCCATCCACTTCCCGGATGGGGGTGACCTCGGCTGCCGTTCCGGTGAAAAATGCCTCATCCGCAAGATAAAGATCGTCTCGGCTGAATCGTTCCCGGGCAGTCTGAATCCCTTGTTCCTGGGCCAACGTCAGGATGGTGTCTCGGGTGATCCCTTCCAGAATAGAGGTCAGCGGTGTGGTTCTAAGGGTTCCTTTGCGAACGATAAAAATATTTTCGCCAGGCCCTTCCGCCACGAATCCGTCGGTGTCCAGTAGAATGGCCTCGTCATAGCCACCCTCTTTTGCTTCTCTCTTCGCGAGTTGGGAATTGACGTAATAGCCGGTGACCTTTCCTCGGGTCATCGCTGCGTTTACATGGTGCCGGGCGAAAGACGAGACACAGACCCTGATTCCGCGCTGAATGCCTTCCTCCCCCAGGTATGTTCCCCAAGGCCAGGCGGCGATGGAAAGATGAATGGGGTTTTCCTGAACATAGAGCCCCATTTCCCCATAGCCGATAAAGGCGAGAGGCCGGATATAGCCTTCTTCCAGCCCGTTGACACGGACCGTCTCAACGGTTGCCTCTTCAATCTCTTTTTGAGAGAAAGGGATTTTCATCCGAACAATATGGGCCGATTCCAGAAGCCGCCTCACATGGTCCTTTAGGCGGAAAATCGCGGTGCCGGAAGCCCCCTTATAGCAACGGATTCCTTCAAAGACCCCCAACCCATAATGAAGTGTATGGGTGAGGATATGAACGGTTGCCTCTTTCCATGGGACAAGCTTGCCGTCCATCCAGATAAAGGACGTCTCTTTTACCACGTTTCCCCCTTTCACATAAACCGTGACACGATTCAGGGCCTACTTTGCCTTCTTCATCTGTTTTAGGAGGAGAGCCGCACCCGCTCCTCCTTTCTTTCCTGTCAGAAGCCAATCGACACTGACCCGCCCCATTTCGGCGATACGGACCAGCAGCGCTGGCGACGGGATGCGTCCCCGCTCATAACGGCTGATGTAGTTTTGCTTCTTTACCCCGAGTGCCTGTGCAAACTGAACCTGTGTCTGTCCGCCACGCACCGCCCTGATCCGTTCCCCTACTTTTTCGGGAGATATCTCTTCCATTTTCGACTCCTTTGGTAAGCATATCGTTAAGGTTAATCTCTTTTAGGTCTATACAACCGGAGACTAACCCCCCTCTGGTATTTAGCTTACCGCGAAATCGCCGACTGTCAAGTTTTGTCCAAGGTGCAACGTATGCCTGGCCTGATAGTGGTGCGCCCAGAGGGATTCGAACCCCCGACCCCTTGGTTCGAAGCCAAGTGCTCTATCCATCTGAGCTATGGGCGCATCAATAAAATCGAAAGACCCTTCCAAAATCGTTACGGCCCCTTCGTTTTCCTTACACGAACAGGGTTCACCGTGTGATGGCGCTGGGGTGAGTGAAGGGGATCGAACCCTCAGCCCCTGGAGCCACAGTCCAGCGCTCTACCATTGAGCTACACTCACCATTCAATTTATCGCCGAAGGAATGGCCCACTTATAACATGCTTAAAGGAGGGCCTTCAAGGTTTAGATGTTTTGAGGTAGTCCGGTATCTCTCTGCCGTCATGGGTATGGAGTGAATCGGAAGCGGGTTCAGGGGTGCGCCCAGAGGGATTTGAACCCCCGACCCCTTGATTCGTAGTCAAGTGCTCTATCCATCTGAGCTATGGGCGCGTATGCCAGGATGAAGGAGATATGAAGAAGTTAGACGTAACAGACCGTCCCACCACAAGAGGGTCTGTTTTGAAATAATGCGGCCTGCAGCCGATAAGGGTCTTCTTTCTTTTTGCACGAAATAAGGGCAAGAAGCGTAAGAATGAGGACCACGGTTTTTTTCATGATGACCCAAAATGGATTCTTTACGATATCTGTGGGCACATTTTATGAGAAATCGAGAAAATTTTCAATCAAAAGACCAATCAAAAGACCAGGTTTCCCTCTTTTATAAAAAATGATACACTGGGGACGCCTGTATAAACCGCGGTACCGACATAGAGAGGTCGCAAGATGAAAGGGATCATCTTTAATCTGCTGGAGAAGTTCATTACGGAAGGCCATGGTGAAGAGACGTACGATGCCATTGTTCATGCCTGTCATTTGCAAACCAAGGAACCCTTTGTCGGCCCCGGAACCTATCCGGATGAAGACCTGATGGCGCTGCTGCAGGCGACCACCCACCAACTGGGTATTTCAACTGAAGATCTCC
>SBBT01000031.1 GCA_005239595.1 Candidatus Troglogloeales bacterium
CATGACCTCCGGCCTCTCCCCTCCTGTCTGCCAATAAATTGCAACGCTTGTAAAACCCTGTTCATGGATTTTCTATGCGAGGTAAAACTGAGGGATTACTTGCTATTCTCAATTTGTTATTGACAAAGAGATTGCTTTAAAGCTGAACCAGAAAATGGACGTTTTCAAAGAAAGAATAAAAACCAAAAAATCGTTAGAGCTTGTTATCGTAAGCCCCTATGGCATCAAAAAAAACGCCTGGTCGCAGGATTTGGGAGTCAAGGAGGTCATGCTAGAGGATTTTTTTTGTTAAAAGGGTCTATATAGAGGATGTCCCGATAACACTGAGGTGCAAGAATGTGAAGATGCGCACAGCATCTATGGTACGGTAATTGGAGGGGGAATTTTTGTTTCCAGTACCATTCTGGGCACGCTGGTCGGTTTGACTTCAAAGAAGAAGGAAAAACCGTCCGAAAACAAGACTGTCATTTGATGATTTTACAATCCGTCGTCATCCCTGAAAACCATAACTTACTGAAATTACAATAATAGTTTTTTATGCATTTTGGCACGTACTTTGCTAATTGAGTTGGTTATTAACCGAACTGGGCGAAAGCCTTATAAAAGGGTTTGCCTGAATGGTATAACTGTTATATATTCTATGTTAAGAGAGATCCAATTTGATTATGATCCCGAAAAGAGCCAAAAGAATCATGAAAAACATTCCATTAATTTCGAAGAAGCCAAGGAATTATGGACAAATACCCACATTATCATTCCGGCTAGAAATGTTGAAGGTGAAGTTCGTTTTGCAATTTTAGGAAAAATTCGCAAACAAACCTATATGGCCATTTACACGGAAAGAGAGGGAAAAACGCGAATCATCAGTTGTCACCAAACTGGCAAAAAATGGGAGAAAATTTACAATGAATACATTAAAAAAGAACAAGCGCAAAAAAATCATTAGGGCCGATGAGTTTGATGCCCTTTTCGATGCTGGAAAAGATATCACCCCCTACCTCGACTTAAACACAGCTACTGTTGTCAGACGGGTCAATGTTGATTTTCCTCAATGGATGCTGGATCGTCTGGATCAGGAAGCAGTTAAGCTGAATGTTTCCCGCCAAGCTGTTATTAAAATGTGGATCAACGATCGTCTTGCTTCTCAAACGAGCGAGGAGTATCTATGAAGATTCTCAATTTAATCCTAATATTTTTTTTGCTTTTGTTCGGTAACAATGCTTTTGCAAGTGATGAAGGAGAGAACGATTGGGTACCTACTCTGATAGGAATCGGTGCTGCCACCGGCGGCGTTCTCAATGCCACATCGATTGGCTTCAATTTATATAACACGATCAATCCAAAACCAATGGGTAAAACGAATAAAGGTTTAACATACGGCACTCTGGCTGTTGGCACAATGACCCTAGGTACGGGTGTTTCATTATTTGTTTTCAATAATTCACGAGCTACTTCAACAAATGTTTATAACAGCATAGTAGTTGGCGCGGGTGCTGCCACTATTGGAACTGGTATTTTATCATTAGTTCTTGATAAGAAACAAAAGAATCACGCTTCAAGCAGTGTGAGTGTTATTCCAATAGTGTCTCACGATGATAAGTCGGGAACTATGGGGGGGTTGTTTTTATCCAAAGGGTTTTAATCAATCTTATCGGGGTACCAAATCGAGCCTTTCCGCAATCCAGTATTTAATAAGTGCCTGCCTGGTAAGGCCTAATTGATTGGCTTTCAAATCAACACGCGAAAGTACGGAAGCAGGAAAATTGATATTGACTCTCTTTGTTCCCGTATCCAGCAGATCGGCAATATCGTGATCCTCAAAATAAGCATCAAATTCCTCAGCTGTTTTAGGTTTTCTTGATGTTTTCTTCATAAAGTTTCCTTTCTTTCTACGGTTTTCGTATCCCGGTCTTGCCGCAAATTCGATTGACGGCACCTTCCAGAGTTTTTGAGCTTCGGTTCTATTAAACGGCTGTTTCACAGAGTTGCAAATAATCGCGGGCGACTTCACTCCAGTCAAATTGATAAGCTCTGTTTCGTGAAGAGCGAGCCATCTGGAGGCGGAGGGAATTATTATCAATCAATTGAGCCAATTTTTGGGCCATCACAACCGGATTTTTGGAAGGAACCAAAAAGCCATTCTCCCCTTCTTCAATCAGCTCCTGGGAACCTGAGATTTGAGTGGCTACAACCGGAAGCCCCATCGCCATCGCTTCCAGAAGTACATTGGGCATCCCCTCATCCAGAGAAGGCAAAACAAAAATATCGGCGCTCCGGTAAAAAGCCTTCAACATTTCGCGATCGCACCATCCCAAAAAGAAAACCTGATCTTCTATTTTAAGGTCGCTGACCAACTGTTCCAGACTAGCTCTTCGAGGACCATCCCCCACAATCCAGACCTGCACCGGCCTCTTCAAGCGTCCCTTAAGCCGCCAAATGGCGAACAGAAGTGTGTCAATCCCTTTTTGAGCCGTCAGTCGTCCAGCCGTCATAATCCGCAAAACCGGGTCGCCCGCTCCCTGAAAAACAGGAACGATGGAAGAATAAACTTTTACATTTTCAGGATTAAAAAAACCGGTATCAACCCCGTTGGGGATGGTCATAATATCAATATCATCAGAAGTTTTAAGGGCCAGATTTTTAAGCCCTTCGCTGTTGGCCACCACCCCTTTGGCCCCCTTCCAAAGAAAACGGATCACCGGCTCTGTGAACCAATGATGAAGCCGCAAGTCGGGATGCATAAAACCGGGAACATCCCCTCCCCGAAGAGAGACGATGTAGGGAACGCGAAATATTTTTTTAAGAACCCAGGCCGACGGGCCGCTCGGAATTGTAAAAAACGGAATGGAGACATCCGGCCTCCATTTTCGAGCCAGTTTGAGGGAATAAAAACAGGCAGAAAACATGAAGGAGACCATTTCGAAAATACGGCATTTTTCCTGAAACCGCCGCATGCTGGGGATCCTGATTATCCGGTATCCCTCTTTTTTTTCATCGTTGGGGAGCCCTTTGAATCGGGCAGTCAAAACAACTACTTCGTGCCCCATTTGAGAGAGCTGGGAGGCAATCTGCGCATTGGCATTTCCCCCTCCACCGCCTAAGGGTGGAAATTCATAATTGATGAAAAGGAGCCTCATAAGAAAAAAATGTAAGAATGTAAGTAACCGAATTAATTAATTTATTTAGTTTGAAACTGCAACTGTTTTTTCATTTCAATTGTAATGCCTCAGTTTCACCTTGCCAAGAGAATTAACCCCCGAAGGGGGTTCAAGGAATGTAGCCGTGGGTGTCAACCCACGGAACAGGCAC
>SBBT01000130.1 GCA_005239595.1 Candidatus Troglogloeales bacterium
ATCTTCCCTCTCTGGGACTGCCTGTTTCTGTCGCGAGAAAATTGCTTGGTCAGGAAAAGGGGATCGGGGTTTCCTGCCATGCGTTGAACGATGTTTTGCGTGCGGAGTCGGAAGGGGCCGACTTTGCGTTACTGGGGCCGGTTTATGATACCCCGTCAAAACGCCCTTATGGCCCGCCGTTAGGAATTGATTCTTTCCGACAAGTTCGGCAACAAACGACCCTTCCGCTGTTCGCAATTGGAGGAATCAAAGAGGCAATGATTTCAGAGGTGTTTGCAGCCGGAGCAAACGGCATCGCAATGATCTCGCAGATTATGGAAGCAAAAAATGTGAAGGAGCAATGCCGCGTCATTTTACGGCAGATTGACGAAACGCAAAAATAGTATAGACTGCCTTTCCCCCTCACCCCAACCCTCTCCCTCGAGGGGAGAGGGACTCTACCCGTCGCGTCGGGAGATGAGCACCATCAGAATCGCTCCGAACTTTGCCTTAGATCGGATTTGGACCGGAACCTTTTTGTCATCATCAGTGACCCATACAGTCAGCACTCCCTTGCCTGTGGGAATCCCTTCATGGTGCGGAACCGCTTGCATCTTCAGCGTATCAAAAGTCCCGATCGGGGTCGTGACCGTCTCTTTCGCAAGAACCGAAATCGCAAGTTTTAAATTCTTTCGGCCTTCGTGAATATCAATGGAAAGGGTTTTTCCGACCGTTAAGGGATGAAAGGTTCTCATCACATAAAGCGCGCTGAGCGAGTCGTTGACCTTCGGCGGAATATCAAAAACCTCCTGCTGCCCGTTTTCCGTCAGCGTTGCTTGATGTTTCATTTGATCGAAGGTGATCTGCTTCTCTTTTTTTCTTTTCCGCTCGTGCTGCTTAACACGAATCGCATGCGAATAAAGCCCTTTGGGGTTTAAGAATGATTCGATCCGATCGTTCACCCGATAAAAGATCGAGGCAAAATCGCTGGATTGTGCGGTAGAAAGCAGCGGGTAGACCACTTGTCCGTTTTGCGTAATCGCGTCTAAAACGGCCAAGACCGAAACGCCCATGCTCGTCCCCAGATATTGAACGTCATAGGTGAGTTTTTCACCGGGGGCAAAAGGAAGGCTCGCGGCATTAGAAGACGAAGCGGGGGAATCTTCCATCGCATCGGCGGCAAATCCGACCAGTAAAACAATCAGCAGGACAAGCGGGCAAGAAACTTTCCGAAGGAGAACCAATCGGGTGCCCAATGACCTATCTCCCTTTCAGATAGAGCCGTGACAATTCCACATAGTTTTGAGCAGATTGGGACAAAAATGCGGTTTCTTCCTCTGTTAGTGGACGCCTGATTTTCGCGGGAACCCCCAAGGCTAGGAAACCGCTTGGCACTCGCATCCCTTCGGTAATCAGCGCGCCGGCACCGACCATCGCCCCTTCTTCAACGACGGCGCCATCTAACACAATCGCGCCCATACCGACTAAGACACGATTTGAAATGGTGCAGCCATGCAGCGTGACATGGTGTCCAACAGTGACCTCATCTCCAATGATTAAGGGGCGCGTTTTTCGCGTGACGTGCAGCACCGACCCGTCTTGAATACTGGTTCTTTGTCCAATCCGGATAAAATGAACATCCCCTCGAATCACACTATTAAACCAGATCGAGCTGTCTGCCCCGATTTCAACATCGCCGATGACATCAGCCGAGAGGGCGACAAAAACGCTTGCATCAATTTTGGGCATTCTATCTAAAAAGGGTTGAATCATACTCGTGCAGGGACGGCAGCGCGCGCTTGGACGCGCAAGCGAGAGACTAGTAACAGACCCACTAAATAGCGTATAATGAGGGCGGTGAGTGAAAATGTCAAGAAATTTTAAATTATTCAAAAAAATGATCGGCCTTGTCCTTTTGGCATCTGTGATCGGTGCATGCGGCGGGGGCGATGACCCGCCAACAGGGGACGGGGCACCGATTGCAGATACTGGAACCTCCACATCCCCTCAGATTGCTATTGATTCTTCTACTGGAAAGGCCATCGCGGTCTGGGTGCAGCATGACGGAACCTCGGACAGCATCTTTGCACAAAGATTTGCTGCAAATGGTAGTCTACTAGGAACTTCCACGCCCATTAAAACTGGGAATGGGACATCTACCTCCCCTCAAATTGCTGTTGATTCTTCTACCGGAAACGCCATCGCCGTGTGGGTGCAGCATGACGGGACAGCAAACACCATCTTTGCAAATTTCTATACAGCAAGCAGTACTTCATGGGGGACATCTACACCCATTACAACCGGCGCTGATGCTGTCGCGTCCCCCCAAATTGCCTTTGGTCCGAATGGAAATGCCATTGCCGTCTGGAGTCAGACTAATGGGACAACCACCAGCATCTTTGCAAATCGGTTTATAGCAACCAGTACATGGGAAGGAGCCATAAAGCTTGACGCGGAAGACTTAGGAGAGGCCATTTCCCCCCAAGTGGCGATTAATTCCAACAATAACGCTATCGTTGTCTGGTCTCAGGAGGATGATATCGCAACGACCACCAGTGTCCGTAGTATCTGGGCGAGGCAGTTTATAGACAACAGTTGGGGAACTTCTACGCTCATCGAAACAAACAATGCAGGAGATGCCGAATCCCCCCAAGTGGCAATTGATTCTGTCGGAAACGCCCTCGTTGTTTGGTCTCAAGGGAATTCGACCACTACCAGTAGTATCAGCAGTATCTTTGCAGCTCGGTATATAGCAGTAGGTAGCAATAACGGTTGGCGGCCTCCTGAACTTATTGAAACAGCCGGAACGAGAGAGGGAGAAGATGCCCTCTTTCCCCAAGTGGCAAT
>SBBT01000094.1 GCA_005239595.1 Candidatus Troglogloeales bacterium
AATTTCAGGATTGATCAAGAGATCATTTTTTGGAGATTTTTATGGATTTTAATTTTACAGAAGAGCAGACCATGCTTCGAGACATGGTTCGAAAGTTTGTGGATAACGAGCTAAAACCGATTTCCCAGCAGATCGACAAGGAACACAACGTCGATCTCATTAAAGGTGTTTTTAAAAAAGGGGCTGAATTGGGCTTAATGGGGCTTCCCTTCCCTGAAGCCTATGGGGGTGTGGGAATGGGCGAGGTCGGCTACTGTATCTTGTTGGAAGAGCTTTCCCGTGGTTGCGCCTCAACCACAGTGACGGTGGGGGCCCATGTGGGCCTTGCCGGCATGTCGATCCTGTTGGGAGGGACGGAACAGCAAAAGCAAAAGTATCTCGTCCCGATTGCAAAGGGAGAGAAGATCGGTGCCTACGCCTTAACGGAGCCTGGGGCAGGCTCGGATGCGGCCAACATTCAGCTTTCTGCTAAGAAAGATGGAGATAGCTATCTCCTGAACGGTACCAAACTCTGGATTACCAATGGCGACATCGCCGATATTGTAGTCGTCTATGCCGTCACAGATCCGGCGCGTCGGGCCAAAGGCGGCATCACGGCTTTTATCGTTGAGTCTGGCGTCCCTGGATTTTCGGCCAATCGCATCCACGATAAAATGGGGCTTCGCGGGTCCGCAACCTCGGAGCTTGTCTTCCAGGATGTGCGTGTTCCGACGGAAAACATTTTAGGCAAGATAGGGATGGGGTTTGTGATTGCGATGGAAACCCTGGATGAATCACGTCTCTCCTTGGCGGCGGGATGTATCGGCGCCGCGAAAGAGCTGATTGCCATGTCGGTTGATTTCTCTAAAAAACGATCGGCGTTTGGCCAACCGATCGCCAATTTCCAGGCAATCCAATGGATGATTGCTGATATGGTGGCGGAGGTCTACCAGATGGAGTCGGTCGTCTATCGCACTGCTTGGATGTACGACCAGGGGAAGAAAATTCCAAGGGAAGGGGCGATCTGCAAGATGTTTTGTTCCGAGGCACTTGGCCGCGTCGCCGACAAAGCGGTTCAGATCCACGGCGGAAATGGATTTATGGGAGAGCATCCTGTAGAACGGTTCTACCGGGACGCCAGGATTAACCGGATTTTTGAGGGAACCAATGAAATCCAACGGATGGTGATTGCCGAGGATGTCCTTAAAAAAGGAGGCTATTAGTCAGAATGAATATTGCCGTTTGTATTAAGCAGGTTCCGGCGACCGAATCGAAAATTGTTCCGACGTCGGACGGGAAGGAAATCGACTGGACCGGACTTTCTTATGTCGTCAATCCCTATGATGAGTTTGGCGTGGAAGAGGCGCTCAGAATAAAAGAGAGGCTGGGGACCGGCAAAATTACTGCGATTACTATCGGCCCACAAAAGGCGGCTGAGGCGCTCAGGGCCTGTATTGCGGTCGGAGTGGACGAGGCGATTCACCTTAAAGATCCGGCATTAAAAGATGGAGATTCCTATTCAACCGCGGTTGTCCTGGCCTCCGTGCTGAAGCGACAGCCGTATGATCTTATTTTCTTTGGAAAGCAGTCGATTGATGACGACACTGGCGCCATAGGAATCTATGTGGCTGCGATGATGGGGATCCCCCACGTGGCGGTGGTCAATAAGCTGGAGATTGATCCAGTCGGGAAGAAAGCGGTGGCCCATCGGCAGATTGAAGGGGCAGTGGAAGTAGTTGAGACGACGATCCCTGCCCTCTTTACCTGTCAGAAGGGGTTAAATGAGCCCCGGTATGCCTCGCTTCCTGGGATTATGAAGGCCAAGCAGAAACCGATGGCCGTCCTCTCTTTGGCCGATCTGGGGTTGTCTCCCCAGGAAGTGGGGGCCCTTGGCGCAAAACTTTACGTCGAGGCATTGGAGGCCCCAACGCCTCGATCTTCCGGAAAAATAATCGAGGGAGATCCGCATCAGGTGGTGTCGGAGTTAATCCGCCTCCTTCGTGAAGAGGCCAAGGTGTTGTCATTGTTCGTGTTAATGTTTATCTGACGGCGTATGAAGAATGAGAACAGCCCAGATAACCCGGTTCACCCCGTGCGTGCGAGGGACAAGACAGCCTTGGTACTTGCAGGTGGAGGGATCCCAGGGTGGATGTATGAAGTAGGCTGTCTGACCGCGCTGGATGATTTCTTCGACGGCTTCTCGGTTAACGACTTTGATATCTATGTCGGGACCAGCGCAGGTGCCGCTGTCGCTTCATTTGTCGCCAATGGCATTAAACCCCGCGCCATTTATGAAGACCTTCTCTCCGGGCAGAAATCTGAGTATAGTTTCTCCAGAAGAGATATCTACAGCTTCGGGTATCAAGAAACCTGGTATATCCTAAAAAAGTTTTTATGGTCTCTCTATCCTGTACTGAAATATTATTTCAAAACCCGGAGGCCGTTTTCAATACTTGAGGTCCTTGATCTGATGCAAGAAAACCTCCCCTCCGGCATTTTTACCTTAAAAAACTTTGATCGCTATCTGGATCACTTTTTCTCGCAAGAGGGGTTTAGCAATGATTTTCGAAAGTTGAAGAAGGAACTTTATATTCCAGCAGTTGATATTGATATGGGGCGCTACGACGTATTTGGAGATGAGGGATATTCCGACGTTCCGATCTCAAAGGCCGTGACCGCGTCATCGGCTATGCCGATTATCTTTCAGCCCGTTCGCATAGGCGAACGGGATTATATCGACGGCGGGGTAGGCCGTGTGGCCCATATGGATATCGCGATGAATCACGGGGCGAAAATGATCTGGGTCATCAATCCTGTTCAGCCCATTCGAAACGATCGAGGCCGTGTTTGTCTTCCGTCCTTGTCGGGAAAGTGTGCCGGAATCAAGGACAAAGGGCTTTCGTATATCTATGATCAGGCGATGCGGATCAACACCGCCACACGAATCTATCTCGCCATTAAACGATACCGGGTTGAACACCCTGATAAAACATTTATTTTTACCCAGCCGCAACCTTCGGAAACCTTTATGTTTTTTCATAATGTGATGAGCTTTGACACGCGTGTGGACATCTTAAAATACGGTTATAACTCCACAATAGAGGCACTGGAACAAGATTTTTCATATTACCAAGGATGTTTGAAACAATATAACATCGGCACGACACTCGATAAGATTAAAAAGGTATGATACATTTCATATGTTTAAAAACCCTGAAAATTTCCTGTGGTCCGTCCGGGGTAATGCAGGCCCTGTATACAATGAGGAGGAAGCATGTCGGGTATTCTTGTTTTCGCGGAACAACGTGATGGAAAGGTGCGGCGGGTAGCGTCGGAGGCCCTTGCGGCCGCCAGACTGTTGTCGCTACAGGGGGAAGGACAGAAGGTTGGTCCGATTGTGGCAGTTTTAATTGGAAAGGGGATATCCGATGCGGCAAAAGGGCTCAAAGGGGCAGACAGAGTTTACGTCGTAGACGATCCTGCCTTTGATTTTTATTCTTCAGAGGGATACGCATCGGTGGTTTCCGATATCGCGAGAAAAATGGAGGCCTCCTTTATTTTAACGGGCGCAACTGCAATGGGAAAGGATCTAGGCCCCAGGGTGGCGGCCGAACTTCACGGCCCGTATGCGGCAGATTGTATCGGTCTTCAGATCGGAGAGGGTGGTGTTCTCATCGCCCGACGACCGATGTATGGGGGAAAGGTCATCGCCAGGGTCATAAGCCGTCAGCCAATATTCCAAGTCGCTACGCTTCGGCCAAATGTATTCTCTGCCTCTTTACCCGACGATATGGAAGAGCCTGTGATCGAACGGTTTTCTCCCCGGCTGGAACTCCTAACCTTACTCGCACAGGTAAAAGCGGTTCGCCCCACGATCGGATCGAAAGTGGAGTTGACAGAGGCCCGTATTATCGTATCGGGAGGACGGGGTTTAAAGGGACCTGAAAATTTCTACCTCGTGGAGAACCTGGCGGACGCACTTGGCGGGGCAGTCGGAGCCTCTCGCGCAGCCGTTGATGCCGGCTGGAAACCTCATTCCTATCAAGTGGGCTTAACGGGCAAAACGGTATCGCCGCTCTTATATATTGCGTGCGGCATATCAGGGGCGATGCAACATCAAGCCGGGATGTCATCGGCAAAATTCATTATTGCGATCAATAAAGACCCAAATGCCCCCATTTTTAAAATCGCCACATACGGAATTGTCGGAGATCTTTTTGAAATACTTCCCCTCCTTACCGAGAGAATCCGACAAATAAAGAGTTAACCATTCC
>SBBT01000010.1 GCA_005239595.1 Candidatus Troglogloeales bacterium
GATAAGCATGAAAACGTCGTGGTTTTCCAACCGAATGGAACAATAAAGCCGCCGACTAGAACGATTTATTTAAAGAACTCTCAAGGTGAGACGGTAGAGATTACCGTGATTGTAACAGGACGCGTGAAGATAAAACAGTGAAACAGGATAGACTGGCAATAACAATGAGAGGGGTTTCCCTCTTGGAGGTGATGGTCGCGCTGGCAATCTTGTCGGTGGGGCTTCTTTCGATGGTGAGTTTTTTTGGAGAGGGGCGCCGCCTGCTTAGCACCAGTCATCAAACGGCGTTGGTTGCCCAGTTGGCTAAAAATAAGATGGAGATGCTGCGCAATTCGCGTCCAGTTGCAGCAGGGGAGGGAGAGGAGAATCTTGCCGAGACCGGAATGATCCGTCAATGGACAATTGCTCAAGATGAAAACAATCGTTCGCTTTGGGTGATTAGTGTTCTAGTTTTTCCCGCGAACGAGCCTTCTCGCGCTTTTACCTTAAAGAGTATTTTGTATTATTGAGAAGGAAATTTTCCCACTTGCGATGTTGTGACCGCATGTTGTAATCTTCTACACGATTATGTTAAGGGGAATCATGCAGAGGAAAAGTAAAGCGGCGGAGACAGCACAAAAGGCTCAAATTGGGATTATCGGCGGTTCCGGGCTTTATGCAATGGAGGGCCTTTCCGAGATCAAATCGGTTTCCGTCGCGACACCGTTCGGAAAGCCTTCTGGAAAGATTGTCATTGGAAAACTAAATGGCGTCTCCGTGGCCTTTTTGCCGAGACATGGCGTTGGACATACCATCACGCCCTCCGAGATTAATTTTCGAGCCAATATCTACGCCTTCAAAAAATTAGGGGTAACCGCGATCCTCTCGGTCAGCGCGGTGGGAAGCATGAAAAAGGAGATTGCACCGGGGCATATCGTCGTTCCGAATCAATTTTATGACTTGACGAAAGGGAGAAAAAGCAGCTTTTTTGGAAACGGAGTGGTGGCGCATGTCAGTTTGGCCGATCCGACCTGCCCTGAACTTTCGGAAACCATTTCTTCTGCGGCAGAGTCGGTTGGCGCGACCGTTCACAGAGGCGGTGTGTACCTTTGCATGGAAGGGCCTCAATTTTCAACCCGGGCAGAGTCCGAAGTGCACAGAAAGTGGGGCGTCTCGGTGATCGGAATGACCAATGCCACGGAGGCGAAATTAGCGCGCGAGGCGGAAATTTGCTACGTGACGGTCGCGTTATCTACGGATTACGATTGCTGGCATGTTTCCGAGGAGCCGGTAACCACCGAAATGGTGATTCAAGTGCTTTTGGCCAATGTGGCGTTGTCTAAAAAAATTATTGCGGCGGCAGTACGAAAAATCGCCCCTGATCGGACTTGCCGATGCGGTGCGGCGTTAAAAAATGCGGTTGTGACGGATCGGCGTCTGATTCCTGCAAAGACGAGAAAAGATTTAGATATTTTTCTGGGGAAGTATTGTTAGGTTTTTTGTAGGTGATATCACCGTTTTGGCGTAGGTCATTTACTTTATGTAACCGTATTGGCCTGTTTACCGCGAACAACGGGAGCGGTCCATTTCGGAGTGGCCGTAGCCACAGGAGGGGAAAATGAGTCTACTGGTTGTCGGTTCTGTTGCGTTTGATACGGTTCGTACACCGTTTGGCGAGATAACCGAGGGGCTGGGGGGGTCGGCCACCTATTTTGCCACCGCGGCCAGTTTTTTTACCGACGTGCGGCTTGTTGCCGTCGTGGGTGAAGATTTTCCAAAGGAGCATATCGCGTTTCTAAAGCAACGGAGAATTGATTTGGCTGGATTAGAGCATAGCATGGGAAAAACCTTTCGGTGGCGCGGCGAGTATGGCTATCAACTCAATGAAGCAAAGACGTTGCAGACGGACCTGAACGTCTTTCAGACGTTTCATCCCAAACTTCCTTTTTCGTATACGAATACACCGTATGTGTTTTTAGCCAATATTGATCCGGTGCTTCAGCTGGACGTGATGAAACAGGTTTCCTCTGCTAAACTGATTGCCTGCGATACGATGAATTTTTGGATTGATGGGAACAAAGAGGGGCTAGTGAAGACGTTGGCGGGGGTAGATATCTTGATTATTAACGAAGGGGAAACCCGCGCCCTCTCCGGGGAGTTTAATCTGGTGAAGGCGGCGAATAAAATACTCTCGTTAGGGCCGAAGGCACTGATTGTAAAGCGGGGAGAGTATGGCGCGCTGATGTTTAACGGAAAGAAAATATTTACTGTCCCGGCTTATCCATTAGAGAGTGTCTTTGATCCAACCGGGGCGGGTGATTCGTTTGCAGGCGGGCTGATGGGATATTTGGCCCAGAACGCACCCGATGGAAGGATTGGCGATAAGGTATTGCGCCAAGCGGCAATCTACGGCTCTGTGATGGCGTCGTTTTGTGTCGAGGCGTTTTCTCTGGATCGGATGCGGTCGTTGACACAAGACGATATCCGCCGCCGATATGCTGAATTTGTGGATTTATCTAGTTATGAATATCAGACGTGATGGCACTTCTGAAAACCTACTGCGCGACCTAATTGCTGCGTTACGCGGTGCTCGGAATCCTCATGGACTAAACGTGCACTCCGGTTCCTGTGCTCCGGGCGCCTTGCACTTGAGATCGCTCGTGACGGTTTTGAGAGGTGCCCATCGCTTGCTTGTAGTCTTCTTTATGTTTTCTCTGGTGGTTGTTGGTTGCAGCACTTCGGCCGACCGAATCAAAAAAGAAAAGGAGTCCGAGTCCAGCTATAAGTTGGGACTCGCCTATCTGGGCGATACCCCTCCGAACCTGCAAAAGGCCTATATCGAGTTTCTGAAAGCGGTTGAAAGCAATCCTAACAACCGAGATGCCCATTATGCCATTGGGCATATTTATGCGCAACGGCAAGAGTATCTCAAGGCGATTTCATCGTTTCAAAAGACGCTGGCGATTGATCCCAATTATGCGGCGGCCCATAATTATTTGGGGAAGGCCCACGAGCTTCTAGGGAATGACACAGAGGCCATCTCCGCGTATCAGGCGGCGCTTTCCAACTTGCAGTATGAGACTCCCCAGTACCCCCACTGGAGTTTAGCAATGATTTATCTGAAGCAGAAACAATACCAGAAAGGGTTAGACTCGCTTTTACAGGTGCGAAAGCTTGAGCCGGCCAATTCGGTGGTGTTATATAAAATTGGCGAAACCTATCGAGAGATCGGAGATTTAGACAATGCACTTTTATTTTTTAAGGAATCGGTTTCCGTTCTGCCCAACGATCATTTGGCCCATTACCATCTAGCCTCTTTCTATTTGAGTCAAGGATCGCAATCCTTGGCGTCGGACGCGTTTAAGAAGGTAATTGAGCTCGCTCCGCAAAGTGCGGAAGCTGCGACGGCGAAGAAAAATTTGGAATCTTTAGAGGTGCCATTAAAATAAGGGGGTTGCCATGGAAA
>SBBT01000166.1 GCA_005239595.1 Candidatus Troglogloeales bacterium
GGAAACGGCCCTCCCCTCCTCTTAATCCATGGTCTATTTGATTCATCGGAAACCTGGGATAGCTGCACTCCCTATCTTTCAGACCGATTTAAGGTTTTCTTGATTGATCTCCCCGCTTTTGGAAAAAGCCCGTTGCCGGAAAGATGGGAGGAGAGTTTATCGGAAACGATACAGACCGTTATCGCATTTCTGGACCAAAAGGGGATCAGGAAAATTGCGCTTGTCGGTAGTTCCATGGGAGGGAGCATGGCTCTGGGAGTTGCCGCACGGTATCCGGAGCGCATCGAACGCCTCATTTTGATAAACCCCTATGGCCTTCCGTCGGTTCCGGCTGCGGTTGCAATGGCACGCAACCCCATCTTCAAGGGCATTCTCCCCTATCTTCTGATAAAACCGGTGTTAAAAACGTGCGCAAGGGTCCTCTACACCCGTTCGATCCATAACAGGATACTCCTTTCCGATGCGATGATTGAGCAGGTGATCAAGCCTTTTTGCTCGTTGAGACGACGCAAGGCACTTTTTCGTTTCCTGGATGGAATTTCAGCGGAAGGAATCAAAGAAATTGACGCCGGCATTTCCGAGATGCGTCACCCTGTTCTTATCCTATGGGGAAAAGAAGACCGGTGGCTCAAAAAAGGGCATTGGATGCGTCTGCATGATCGACTTTCAAATAGCCAGGTGATTTTTATACCGCAATGCGGCCATCTCCCGCAGATAGAAAAGCCAAAAGAGGTCAGCACGTATATCCTCTCCTTTTTGGAAAGGCCGTTATACTAAGATGTTTTCCGGCATCGTAAATCAATTTCATGGGCTGACGAACGCACTTTACCGGGAACGGAATACCCTGCTTGCCCGGGGGGAAAAAGTGATCGATCTTATCTCTGGAAGCCCCTATGGCATCCCTTATCCAGAGTCAATCCTGTCATCGGCCTTGAAGACCGCCGGCCGGAAAGCGAGGGGCTATCATCCGGACCCCCTCGGTCAAAAGGTCGCCCGCAAGGCGATTTCCCGGTTTTATGAAGAAGAAGGAATTTTAGTTCCCCCTGACCATGTTGTCCTGACACCGGGAACCAGTATTTCCTACTGGTACGCCTTTCAACTGTTTGCCGATTCTAATGATGAAATCCTCTGCCCCAAGCCAACCTATCCCCTTTTTGATTCCATTGCCACTCTTTGCAAGATCAAGCTGGTGCATTATCCGCTTTGCGAAAAAGAGCGATGGACGATCGATCTTCATCACCTGGAATCGATGATTACCCCGAAAAGTCGGGCAATCATCCTGATCTCTCCCCACAATCCAACAGGAGCGGTTGCCTCTGATGTGGAAGTAGAAGGCCTTGTCGCACTGGCCGCCCGATATCACCTTCCGATTATTTCCGATGAGGTCTTCTCCCCTTTTCTTCTACAGAGGGACACGTTTGCGCGCCCGGCAGCTTTTAACGCGCCGCTGGTCGTCATGCTAAACGGTTTCTCCAAAATGTTTTGCCTCCCTGGCCTCAAGGTCGGATGGATGGCTCTCACCGGACAAAAACCTCTCGTCCGCAAGGCGATGGAGGCCCTTGAGGGGATATCCGACACCTTTTTGCCGGTCAGCGAAATATCCCAGTATGCCATACCGGCCATTTTCAAAGGCGGCAGGCCCTTTCTGAAAGAATACAGACTTCAAATCAGGCGGCGGGCCGATCGTGCTAGGCGTCTCTTGTCAAAAACCCTTTCTTTTGTTCCTCCTGAAGGGGGATTCTACATGACGTCCCGGATCAACCATGTTGACGAGGAAGAGGCGGTGATCGGGCTATTGCGAAACGAGCGGCTCTTGGTCCATCCAGGTTTTTTCTACGATATGGCGTCCCCCCACATTGTTTTTAATTTCACGCTGCAGCCGAATCAACTCACGGAAGGTCTTCGTAAGATGGCTCGATATTTTGGGAAACGATAAAGGCCACTCCCTATTAAAATGGACTACCAGGACTTCCATCGCTGGGATGTTTCTCCGAAAGAGGCGATCCATATTCAGGAGTCTCTCCGCCATCGTCTTCAATTAGACATCTACCCAAAGCGCGTGGACACAGTTGCCGGAATCGACGTTTCCTATAATCGGGGATCTCATCAGCTCTACGCGGCAATCGTCACTCTGGATATCAAAAACGGCCCCCCTTTCCCGCTCATCGAAAAGGCGACCGGATCGTATAAAACCGACTTTCCCTATATACCGGGGCTCCTCTCCTTTCGAGAAATCCCCGTGGTCTTAAAGGCATGGGAGAGGCTTTCGATCCGACCCGACTGTATCATCTGCGACGGTCAGGGGATTGCCCACCCGCGCCGTTTTGGGATCGCTTCCCATCTCGGATTGATTGTCGATCTCCCATCGATCGGCTGTGCCAAAAGTCTCTTAACCGGCACCTATCGGGATCCTCCAACTCCCCGCGGGGGGCAGGTCCCCTTAGTGGATAAGGAGGAGGTCGTCGGGGCGATCATAAGAAGCAAGAAAGATGTGTCCCCGATCTACATCTCTCAAGGTCATAAAATAACGCTTCATCGGGCGATTGAAATTGTCCTCTCCGCAGATACGGGGTATCGTCTTCCGGAACCGATTCGAATGGCGCATCGGCTGGTAAATCAAAAACGGCTCTCTTCCTGACACGGCCAAGCAGGGCCGTGTCCCCTTGGTATTGACAAAAATCAGGAAAAAGCTAATAAATAAAGGTAGATCATCAAAGGCAACTTCAATGGAAAGGAAAACTCCCTTGCTGAATGTGTTGATTGTGGGCGCCGGTCGCGGCGGGAGCGCCTTAATCCAGTTCTTATACGACGACGCACAGGCCAAGATCCTCGGTGTCATCGACAAGGATAAGCAGGCCCCGGGGATCATTTTGGCAAAAAAGTTCGGCATCCCCACCGCGACCGATTACAGGAAACTGGCCGCATCGCCACAGATTCATTTCGTTATCGATACAACGGGCGATAAAAATGTCGGGCAGGAACTGAAAAAAATCTGCCCCCCTCATGTGGAGATATTAGGGGGAACAACGGCGCGGTTTTTATGGAATCACATTGTTCAGAAGACAAAGATCAAGGAGACCACGGAGGAGATGCTCATCCAATATCAGTCGATCTATGATGTGGGGTTAAAGCTCTCCGAGGGCCAGAATCTTTCCACGATTCTGTTCCATACGCTGGAAGACGCGACAAAGTTAACCAACACCCATGCAGGAAGCATCGCCCTGTTTGATGAACGTGCGGGGGAGATGTATCTGGAGGCGGTAAAAGGCTTTAGCGATCGTTTTGCAAGGACCCTACGTTGGAAGCTTCGCGCAGGGGGACTCACCCATACCATCCTAAACAGCCGTGAGCCCTTAATTGTGCCGGATATCCATCAGTATCCCCAGTTCGATAATCCCCTGATGCTGAAAGAAGGAATCCGGTCGCTAATTGCGACCCGCCTTATTGCGGTAGGGAAAATCATCGGGATTCTTTATGTGAACGACTTTGTGGTCCATAAATTCACCCAGCGGGAGGCGATGATCTTAACCCTGCTCGGAAGCATTGCCGCAAACATTATCGAGAAGGCCCTCCTGCTCGAGAATGCCATGCGGATGGCGATCATGGACGATCTTACCGGGCTTTTTAATCATCGTTATTTTATGCAGCGATTCATCAGCGAGGTAAAACGGGCCAAACGCTATAAGCTTGAGTTTTCCATTGTCATGATGGATGTTGATGATTTTAAATCGTACAATGACCGCTTGGGGCATCCGAAAGGAAATGATCTCCTCCGTACATTAGGTGAGATCCTAGGAGATGGCTATCGTGAGGCGGATGTGCTCGCCCGGTACGGTGGAGACGAATTCGCGGTGCTTATTCCAGAAACCAAACGGGAGACGGCACATAAGGTGAGCGACCGAATCAGGGAAAAAATTGCCGCTTACCCCTTCGAGGAGGGGGGAGAACAACCTTTGGGTGGTGTGACGATCAGCGCTGGCGTGTCGTCCTTCCCAGCGGACGGTGAAGACCCCCATCTACTCATTAAGCGCGCCGATGAAGCCCTCTACCAAGCCAAGCGTCTTGGGAAAAACAGGGTCATGGCCTGTGTGGCGCCAACCAAGATGGCCGAGGAGAAATTACCCCATGA
>SBBT01000227.1 GCA_005239595.1 Candidatus Troglogloeales bacterium
ATGCTCGAATTTCCTTGTTGGGGCGGAAGAATCCATGTTTCAGCCTTGTAAATTGGAGGGAGGATAAGGCTAATAATCGCAGCCATTATGCCCGCGCCCAAGGTAATACCGAGAATGAGTCTTTTTCGCTTTGCCAAGACAATCAGATAGTCAAGGAGGTAGATTTCATCTTCTTGACTATCTGAGGGTGCGGTCGGAGCAGGATGATCATCTTGTTTCATATTAACCCGCAAACTAAAGAGAGCCGTCCCCTAAAAACTAACAATCAACACACCCGCGGTTACCGCAATCTGATAGAGAATCTGTGTAATATCCTTGATCTCCCTTAGCCAGGCCGTGCGTTCCAGTTTAATCGGGACAACAACGGTATCGCCAGATTCCACATCTCGATGTCCGGACATCCATCCCAGAAGGGAAGAAAATCCGGTTCGCGGTCGGGTCGCTCTGCCGTCGGCTTTAATAATATAGGGTCTTTTTGTATCGGCATCTTCCGTATAACCGCCCGACAGGTCAATATAGTCTGAAACGGATTTTCCTCTGTCATAGACATAGGCATTCTGATTAAATACGGAACCGATCACCTGGACCACCTTTGGGTCTTCGGGGACATGAATCGTATCGCCATCTTCCAGCGTGATATCATAGGGCGTTTTCTGAAGTTTATCCGGCGGGAGCAACACGATGGAGACTCTCCCCTTGGCCTTGACAGCCTTGAGCGACTCAATAAATCTCCTCTTCTGATCCACCTCTGCTTTTTGGATAGCCGCCTCTTCTGACGAAACGGCAACGGCTGCTTTGGCAGACCCGACACCAAGGAGTTCCCTCTCAAGACGGCTTGCCATCTCGTCAATCGTTCGCTGCTGCTGCTCTTGGACATTCTTTCTTGTAAAGACCGCCCCTTTTAGATACGCCTTGTCGGTAAAACCACCCGCCCGTGTAATAAGAGCGGAAAGCCTCTCCCCGCTTTTGATCATGTACGTCCCAGGAAACTTGACCTCGCCTGCAATAGAAACAGCCCGGTAGAACTGCCATTCCGGAACGGAGCGAATAAAGAGATAGTCATCCTCAAGAAGGGGAAGGTCATCGGCCTCTTTTGACAGAGCAGCCTTAAGTTTTATTCTTATGTTTTCTGTTTTTGGCCCTGCGTTTGTAATATGGATTCTTGTCAGTTCCGCTTCATCAAGAAATGCATACCGCTTCACACCGCCCGCCAGATTGACTAAGTCTGATACGGTCATGTTCCGCCTCAGTTCAAACTCTCCAGGCCTGTTTGCGGCTCCGGCAATACGTACCTTTGGCTTCTCCAAAAACTCCCATATAGAATAAACTGTTAGGATATCGCGCGGCTGAAGCAGTTTATCTTCAGCCGTATCCTTATCGAATACAACCTTGCCAAGATTAAACGAGATAATCTCTCTGTGATAGTCGGGAGGCATCGATCTTTCTATCAACGCGTGGTCAAAATAGGTCTCCACCAACAGGTCCTTGTCGGTGTTTTTGATGATGTCGCTCACCTTCATACCGTCAACCCACTGGTATCTCCCCGGTCTTACAACGTTCCCTTCTAAGGTTACGGCATTGACAACCGTATGCGATATGGGGAAAACCTTAATCATATCGCCATCTTTCAGAACAAGATTTTCTATCCCGTTAAGCTCTTTCAGATTTTTGTCGACAACAATTTTCACCTCGTGTTCATAAACCCGTTCCAACTGAATTCTCTGAAGATAGCCGGCTGCCGTTACCCCGCCCGCCATATCAACAAGGTCTACAATCCTGGTTTCACCAGCCAGTTCATAAATCGCGGCCCTCTTCACATGCCCCGCAATCGCCGCCACCGGTCCGATCGGAGGGATAAAAATTACATCCTCTGGCATCAGCCGAATGTCTCTTGTCTTATCGCCTCTCAGAAGCAAGTCATACAGGTCAAAGTGGACAACGGTCTTTCCTCCCCTCTTGACCTGTATACCCCTCATCCCCCCTGTCTTTGAAGGTCCTCCCACATCAAAAAGGGCATTGACCAGTGTTGAAACCGAAGAGATCGTATAGGCCCCTGGTTTTTTGGCATTGCCTACCACATAAACCTTGATCGTTCTTAATGTCCCCATGCTGACATTCATGTCAAAAGAGGCATAGTATTGAGAGAATTCTTTATAGAGAAGCCCTTTTAATTCCTTAAAAGTAAGTCCTGTCACCCCCAAAATACCGACTTTTGGGAGGGCAATATTACCATCTCTGTCTACAACCACAGTCCACTTTCCCTCTACCTTACCCCAGACAGTTATACGGATTTCATCTCCCGGTCCAATAACATATTCCGGCCCTACAGGCACCTTATCAGCAGGAGTAAAACGAGAGGGCGACACGGAAAAGAGATCATGCCCAAACTGGACGATATCTGTTGAAATCTCGCCAGATACTTTTCCACGAAAATACTGCTCAATAGAAGAAGGTGCTTCCTGTATTGGCGCCTCTTCTACGCCCTTTGGCATTCCCTTTTCTGCGGCAGACGGGCTTAAGGAGGGCTTTTCCGAGGCGCTGGAGGGTGTTTCACTCAAAATCTCAGGCAACCTGGAGGGGGCCTCGATCGGTGGAGGTGGGAACGTTTGTGGCCTAGCCGAAAGGGGGGCTGGCAGGATGGGCGCAGGGGGAGTCTGAATTTCCTGCGCAAAACCGCTTACACCAAAGATCAGAAGATATATGATGCACCCTATAACTTCAGTCCCTCTCATCATAAACCATTGAACCATTCTTTAATTTCTCCTGCGGGGGGGAATTCCTTACTTTCGGAAACCTGATATACCATGCTTATCCCTCTGAGTACAAGCCATAATACCAGCCATAATACTTCACTTGACCCTTTACCTTTAATTTCTGTACTATGGCTTGCGATTCTATCCTAAGCTTG
>SBBT01000023.1 GCA_005239595.1 Candidatus Troglogloeales bacterium
GACACCGCCTTTTATCGAAACCCGCATTATCATCAACCCTCGGATACCATTCAAACACTCGATTTTGAGAAGATGGCCGAGGTGGCTGCGGGGGCCGCTTCTTTTATTCTTACTATGGTCAACTAAAGGGGTAAAAACGGAGGCTCAATTAGAAGAACCGTTTGCCTGCACCGGCCAGAGGTTGAGGTTCTGGCTAGGGATCAAAGACATAGGCCAGGTTCAAAGTCCCATCTGCACTGTTCGGGAATAAGATAAGGCGGGAGAGGATATCTTTTTTTTTATCCGCGTTGCGTTTCACCACCCAGTTGGCCACGCCGTGACCGATGGCGGCCCCAAAGAAGACGTCCGAGGGCCAATGCGCATCGACGTGGATGCGCTGCAGACCAACCAAGGTGGCTGTCGTGTAGGCCACGTAGGGAACCAGCGGGTGCTCCGAGTTCATGGCCACGGCCGTGGCCATGGCAAAGGCGCTGGTCGTATGCCCGGATGGAAAGGAACGATCATCCGCCCCAAAAGGATGAAACTGATAGGGACCGTTCTCCCTTCTGGGTCGCTCGCGTCCAACGACGATTTTAAGCACGTGGGTCCCAACCGCAGCGATAAGGGCAGCATGGGTGCTGTCCCTGGCCGTGCGAAAGGAATTCTCCCCGCCACCTAAAAGCTTACTGTGAATGTAGTAGGCCGCGGGGATCAGAACGGCGTAGTGATCCCCCAAGGGCTCGGCATTGTCCAAAAGCGTCGTGAACGATTCGTCTCTTATCTTCTGTAAGCCATTTAGGAGTTCCTGATCTACCCCAAAGAGGATTACGCCTCCCACCAAAACACCACGACGTCTATAGAGCCTGTCCTTCTTATCCCGGTCCGTCAGAGCAGGCGTAGAGTCGACAGCGTCCGTACCGATTCGCCAGAGGGTGCTAGCCGGTTCGTCCGTCTGGCGCGGGGCTGCCAAGATGTTCAGATTGTTATCAAGGGGGTCTTTGGGCTCCCGCTCGATTGAGACAACGTGCGGTATGGGACGGGTTGACTCAAGCAAAAAGCCCGATGCCGGCGTGACGGCCGCAGAGAGCAGGCAGGCAAGCGTCAGAGTAAACAGGGGAATCACGGCGTTATGATCTTTTCTGCTTGATAAGACGTGCGTATCTGCTTGAGGGTCGTCATCCGAGAAGGATAATGGAAATCCTGTCCCAATTCAATGGGCCATAGGCAACATCTCGCATGGCGAACAACCCCTGTTTCGCAATGGGTAGGGCCAGGGGTCCGGTGGAGCGCAGGGTTTGGCCTCATAGCCACCTGCGAACCCGCGCTTGGTACCTGGTAAACGAGTCGCCAAACAAGGCGCGCAGGGATCTTTCCTCCGGTTTGATCTGGAACTGTGTGATGTAAAAGACGAACAACACTGGGCCAAGTATTGCCACCGGCGAGGATAGATACACGGCCCAAGCCATCAGGAAGGATGCGAGGCCGACGTATATTGGATTTCGGGTGAGCTGGTAGACACCGTCCGTAACCAGCGCAGTTCCCGTTTCGGGTTTCATCGGACTCACGGTCGTCTTGGCCCGTCGAAGCGCGATAAAGCCTCCGCTGATAAAGGCAGCACCGATAAGCGCGATTGCCACGGTTAGCACAATACGAACAAGAGGGGAAACGGCAATTACGAAACGAGCCTCACGAATGGCCCACATTGCGATGCCGATCACGAGGGTAACCACGGGTGGCGGGATTTTCAGTTCGAGCGATCGCATTCTATGATGCCCAACGGCCAAATCGCAGGCGTCTGATCGCGAAATGAGCCGATGGCGAGAAGCGCAGTCGGCTCGAACGCCCTGGATAGGCGGAGCGTGAGCGACGCCGAGGGGGGACGTTCGAGTTTACTCAACAGCCAGCGATACGCGGACGGGCAAAGCCCGAGCGCACGTTCGCAAGCGGACAGCTTATCAGAGCAACAAGTGGAAATTTTTCCATGATATTGCCCTCTCTAGACGGAATCATTTCCGTATGGTCGGATATTAAACAGACAAAACTGGAAAATCAAGCCCGCTTTCAATAAGTGGCTCTTCGACAGAATGGGTGGGTGGACATTGGGATTCATACTAAACAAACCACCCCCTGCCCCTCCTGAACTAAGGAGGGGAGCAAATTGGATTGACGATTCAAAATCAGTCGATGTACACTTGGAGTTTATTGTATTTTTAAGGGAACACAAAATGGCCGAGATCACCCCCATGATGAAACAATACTGGGATCTGAAGAAACAGGTTCCCAACGCGATTCTATTCTTCCGCGTAGGTGATTTCTATGAAATGTTTCACGAGGACGCCATTCTGGCCTCAAAAACGCTGGAAATCGTCTTGACCACCCGGGATAAAAACAAAGAAAATGCCATTCCCCTCTGCGGTGTTCCTTTTCACGCGGCATCCAGTTACATACAGAAATTGATCAAGGCCGGTCATTGTGTCGCTGTTTGTGAACAGACGGAAGATCCGGCATCGGCCAAAGGGTTAGTCAAGCGGGAGGTATTGCGCGTGATTACCCCGGGCACACTCATTGAGCCGGAACTGTTATCCCCCAAGGAAAACAACTACATTGCCGCACTCTATTGGGATTTTCGATCGGATCTCCCCCATGCAAAAGAGATCGGGTTGGCCTTCCTCGATCTATCCACCGGAGAGTTTAAATCGTTTCAGGCAGAAGCGTTTCACGAAGTGGAAAGCGAACTGTCTAAAATGGATCCAAAAGAAATCGTACTTCCCGCCCTCCTCACGGGGAAAGAAGACAAAATGGGCCCCCTTCCGAATTGGCCCCTCCGTTTTATCTCCCCGCTCTATTTTATGAAAGAAGAAGCCTACTCCTTATTGACAAACCATTTTCATGTTCATTCCATATCTGCATTGGGAAACCCGGGAGCCGATCTGATTGCCGCAGGCGGCCTGCTCGCCTATGTAAAAGAAACCCAAAAAGGGGTTGTCGGGGCCATCACCTCGCTTCTCCCTCACCCGTTTGGCGAATTCATGCGGATTCATCCCTTGGCGCAACGGCACCTCAATCTCGTTCCCAAAACGCACAACGAAAAAAATGGAACCCTCTTGCAGGTTCTGGACAAAACCGTCACCGCCATGGGGGGACGCCTTCTTCGTTCCTGGCTGCTTCATCCGCTTCTCTCCCCCACCGCCATTGCAAAACGGCAAGAAGGGGTCGCCTACTTCCATCAAAATCTCTCCCTGCGCCAAACGTGTCGAGACCTCTTACAGAAGATGGCCGATATCGAACGTTTAATCGGACGCATTAGTCTAAAGGCCGCCAATCCGCGCGATCTGGTCGCGTTAAAAAATGCCCTTTTTCTGCTACCCGAAATCGGCAAAGCGATGACGAACAATATACAGCAAGAAACCATACCGATGCTGATTGAAACCGTCATGGCCTCCTGGGATAACGTTGATGAGGTCGCGCTCCTCATTGACCATGCCATCGCAAACGATCCGCCCTTTTCTCTTAAAGAAGGGGGCGTGATTTGCGAGGGGTATTTAGCCGAGCTGGATGAAATAAGGAATTTTAGGAAAAAAGAGCGGTCCCTCTTAACCGAGATTGAGCTTCGGGAGCGGCAGCGAACGGGAATCGAATCGCTCAAAGTTCGCTATAATCAGGTCTTCGGCTACTACATCGAGGTCAGCGAGACCCATTTGAAGAAAATTCCAGAGGACTATATACGCAAACAAACCCTCACGCGGGCCGAACGCTTCACCACATCCGAACTAAAAGCCACCGAAGATCGATTGATTGGGGCACAGGAGAAGATGGTTCGGTTGGAAAGGGCCGTTTTTGATGAGGTATGCGAAACCGTTTCACAACAAGCCCGTCGCATTCAGGAAATGGCTCAAAAAATTGCCACGCTGGACCTGTTTCTCTCTTTTTCCGAACTGGCGCATCAGAATCGATATGTTTGTCCAGAGGTCAACGCCGGGCTGACGATTCAAATTAGTGAGGGGAGGCATCCGGTGCTCGATACAATGCGGTCTACATTCGTATCGAACGACACCCTTCTCGATCCGCCAACCGATCGGCTTCTGCTCATTACCGGTCCCAATATGGCTGGAAAATCAACCTATATGCAACAGGTTGCCTTGATTGTCTTAATGGCGCAGATCGGCAGTTTTGTTCCAGCCAGCGAGGCCACGATCGGCGTGGTGGATCAGATTTTCGCGCGGGTGGGCGCAGAGGACGCCCTCCTGGCCGAGATGAGTACATTTATGGTCGAAATGACCGAGATGGCGCAAATTCTAAGGCAGTCCACGCCCAAAAGCTTAATTTTACTCGATGAATTAGGAC
>SBBT01000210.1 GCA_005239595.1 Candidatus Troglogloeales bacterium
GGTCGGTCTCAGATCGACCAAAATCTCTCGGCGGTGACAGGGGCCTGCCTTCTTATTAAGAAATCGGTCTACGAACAGGTGGGCGGGATGGATGAAGAGCGGTTCCCGATCTATTTCAATGATGTCGACCTCTGTTTGAAAACAGACCAATGCGGTTACAAGATTGTCTGGACCCCCTATGTGACGCTGGCGCACGTTGGGTCGGTCACATTAAATAGCGACCCGCCTCGTTCCGGGGACCGGCAGGAGATCTTTTTCAAAAAAATAGAAAAACCAGGAAATAATCTTATCCAAAAATGGCTGCACCAGATCGCTTCCGATCCGGCCTACAATCGGGAGTTAAGCTTAGGAGTGGATAGTTATACGCCCGAGACGGATGTAGTGGTTTCCTGGGATCCAGGCATTCGCATACGTCCACGCGTTCTGGGAATGCCGTTGCCCTGTCGATATAGCGAGTACCGCATCGTTGCCCCCTTACGCGTTTTAAATGTCTCTCATCAGGTTCAATCTGGTCTTGTCCAGTCGTCGTTGCCCAATGAGCTTCGCATCTTACATGTCGTGGAAGTGGAACGTCTTAAACCAGACATCCTCCTTCTCCATAGGCCTATTTTTGACCACCAGATCTACACGTTGAACCGCTACAAGGAGTTCAATCAGGTCCAACGTCTGTTTTTGTTTGATTCTGTCGATTTCGATGATCTCTCCAAAAGCGCCCTTAAGGGATACTCCCTTGGCGATACGACAATACTCAAGAAGGCGTTGGCGCTCTGCGATCGTCTGATTGTCACGACAGGGCCGCTGGCTAATTTTTTCAAGGGTCTGATTCACGATATTCGTGTCGTTCCAGATTATCTGGAGCAAAGTGTGTGGGGAGGTCTCTCCTCACAACGCCGACAGGGGAGACATCCTAGAATCGGTGTGATCGGCGCGCAGTTTGCTGGCAGGACGGGCATCAAAACCGTCATAAAGAAAATGGCCCAGGAGGTGGAGTGGATCAGCCTTGGCCCCTGTCCGGACGGTTTGCAGCCCTATATGAAAGCGATCTATCCCCTCCCCGATTCCTGCTCGGACTATGCCGAGGGCCTCGCCAAATTAAACCTCGATCTGGCAGTGGTGCCGATGGAGGTCAACCGGGTCAATGAGACTTACAGCAACCTCCGCTTACTGGAGTTGGGGGTATTAGGGTGTCCCGTAATCTGCACCGACATCCTTCCCTTCCGGGATGCTCCGGTCAAACGGGTTCCCAATGATCCGAAGGTTTGGACGGAGGCAATTTACGAGCGGATCATGGATCTCGATGCAACGGAAAAAGAAGGAGATCAACTGAAAGAATGGGTGCTGACGCATTATATGCTGGAAGACCACTCTGCCGAATGGTTTGACGCCCTAACGTCTTAGACTCCCAGGGAACTTCTGATGTCCTCCGCCTTTTATGCCCTATACAAAATCGTAAAATTCCTCATCTACCCACTGACCTGGATGATTGTCCTGTTATCTCTTGCCCTTTTCTGGTCTTGGAGACGAAACCAACTGCGCCTTCGGATCAGTGTGGCCCTTGCCCTTTTAGTCGCCTATCTCTTATCGATCCCGCCTGTGGGCTGGACCCTTGCCTACTCCCTCGAACGACGTTATCCCCTGAAGGTGGTTCATGGGACTAATGAGCCGTTTTCCTATGATGCGGTCGTGGTGCTTGGAGGGGGGGTCTCCCGGAAAGGGGGATTAAGAAGCGAGGATCGGCTGACCCATGAGTCGCTGGAGCGATTACTTTGCGCAAGAGAATTGATGCTGCAAGGGGTCTCTTCCATGATGATCCTAAGCGGTGGCAATGCAAATCCGGATCAGATTGGCACGCCGGTATCCCTTGTGATGGAAAAGGCCCTAAAATCGCTTGGCGCCGGCAATTGGACGGTGATGACAGAAACAGACTCTCGTACCACGTACGAGAATGCGGCTGAAATCAAAAAGCGCCTTAGGCCTCAATCGCGTATTGCGTTAGTGACATCCGCGCTTCACATGCCTCGGGCGATGGCGCTTTTTCAACAACAAGGGTTGGACGTGAACGCGTTCCCCTGCGGGTTTACCGCCGGCCTGCTCCCTACCGGCATGATGCGCTTTATGCCTGACGTAGGCTATCTTAGGCAAAGCACCCTGGCCATCAGCGAATGGATCGGTCTTTTTGTTTATCGGTTGAGCGGGTACGCCTAACACCCATATTTGACCTGGTTTTTAAACTTAGCTATATATGAAGCCATGTCGTTACGCCTTGATAAGTTACAGAAAATCCCGGTTGATCTGGCTATTATTGGGGGTGGGATACAGGGTGCCGGGGTTGCCCGTGAAGCTGTCCTTCGGGGATTGTCGGTCGCGTTGTTTGAAAAGGGCGATTTTGCCTCCGGGACATCGAGTCGGACTTCTGGCTTAATTCACGGCGGAATTCGCTATCTAGAGCAGGGCGCTTTCCATCTGGTCTATCAGGCGGTTCATGAACGTTATGCCCTTGCGCACCTTGCCCCGCACCTTGTTCGCCCGATTCCCTTCCTCTTCCCCATCTATCAGGGGAAAGGGAGAGGAAAATGGAAAATCCGAATAGGGATACTCCTTTATGACTTTCTGGCCGGCGCGAAGACGATTGGCCAGTGCCGGATGCTTAACCCGGATGAAGTCCTCTCGGAGGAGCCTGAACTTTGCTCCAAAGGTCTGGTGGCTGCCGCCCAATTTTATGACTGCCAAATGAATGATGCCCGTCTCTGCCTTTCCGTTCTTCTTTCTGCGAGAGAAAGAGGGGCGTCTCTCTTTAATTACGTTCCCGTAACCGATCTGATTCAAAAAAACGGCAAGGTCTGCGGTGTGCGGGTGACGGAGGTGTTGACCGGCGCAAAGTACGATATCTTCGCCAACGTGGTTGTGAATGCCGCCGGGCCATGGGCTGATGAAATCTGCAAGATGGAAGGGAGGGCCTACCGACGGCTTAGTCCGACGAAGGGCGTCCACATTGTGGTTCCGAAACTAACCCGTCATCATGCGGTAGTGATTGCAAGTGAGAAGAGCCATCGAATTTTTTTCGTCATCCCGTGGAAGAGAGATACCTTAATCGGCACCACCGACACCAACTATGTCGGCGATCTCGACCATATTCTTGCCGAGAAGGACGAAATATCCTGGCTTCTACGTGAAACCAAACAGCTCTTCCCAAAAGGTTCCCTTGACAAGGAGTCTGTTATATCGAGTTTTGCGGGGGTTCGCCCATTGGCCTATACGGAGAATAGATCCCCTTCTGATCTGTCACGGGAAGGGAGCATCGAATGGACGGCCGGCGGTCTGTTGGTTTTAGTCGGCGGGAAATATACCCTCTTTCGAGATACGGCGAAAAAAGCGGTTGCCGCCATTCTAAAGGCGGCGCCAGAATTGCGTTCCCGGGAGCGGCCGGCTTACGAGCCTCCCCTTTATGGCGGGGATATGGTTTCGCTTGAGGCTTACCGGAACGAGGAAGTGGCCAAGTCGCCTTCTCCGTTAGGAGAGGAGACACTGGAATATTTAATCGGCGCGTATGGAACGAAATATCAGGATGTCCTCGACCTCGCGCGCCGGGATAAGACCTTGTTCGCCCCGTTGACCCCGCTTCAATATCCGATATTAGCGGAAGTGGTCTATGCCGTTCGTAACGAAATGGCGATGCGGCTTTCTGATTTTATGCGGCGGCGGAGCGCTCTTGCGCTCGGAAGATTCAAACGGAGTCCCGATCTGATTGATCAGGTGGCAGGTCGGATGGCGAAAGAGCTTGAATGGAGCAAAGAACAACTGGATGTTGAAATACAGGCGTATCTGGAGGAGATTGATGGAACATAACTGTGAGGCGGTTCGAGAGGCCAACGTATCTTTTTATCGGGCCTTTGAGATGTTGGACATAAAACGGATGGAAGACATCTGGAGTAAGGGGGATTACATAAAATGTATTCACCCAGGATGGCCTGTTTGCGCCGGATGGGTAGAAGTGCGTGATAGTTGGGTGCTGATTTTTAACCATACCCGTGCGATTAAGTTTTCGATTGATCTCCTTGATATTCGGATTTTAGGCGATTGGGCGTATGTGGTCTGCATGGAATCGATCTCCACGCAGGAGCAGGAGGCATGGGTCGATGGAAAGGTGTTGGCCACCAATCTTTTCGAGTGGCGTGGAGGACAATGGCAGGTTTTCCATCACCACGGATCTCCCCTTGTGACCAATGAGGCCCCTGCGGCCTGATATAGGACTTGCGATGTCGCGCATACAGGAAATTGCGTTCCTGGTTTTTGGCCAGTTGTCGGTGGGGGGGGTCTTTCTCTTGTCCCTTCCTTCTCTGACGACGGTGGGTCTTGGATTTTTTCGAACCAACGGGTTGGTCTTCTTAGTCTCCGTCAGCGCCGGCCTTTTGCTCTTTCCCCTTCCCTTTTCGTTATGGCATCCCCCGGCAGCCGGATGTGCCGTTCTCTTTTTCTCTCTTTTTATCGTAACCCTTTTTGTCTATAATCTTCGGCTCTGGTTTCGCCAGCCTTACCACAGCCGCATCCTTCTTCTGACGGCAACTGCGCTCGGGGTGGTGGCGATCCTGGCGACGGTTCGGTATTACCTCCCCCCCGCCGCCTCGTTGATTCGCCTTTCCTCCCTTTCGATCTATTTTTTAAACTCCGGTATCCTCCTTGGCGCGGGGGTCCTGGGCATGCTGCTGGGCCACAGTTATCTGACCCGGCCTTCTCTGTCGATTGTCCCGCTTCTACATCTGGCAAGGATTTTTATGGTATTGGTGTTTGTGGAAGGGGGACTTGCCGTTGCCAGTCTGGCCTTCCCCTCGCCACGCTTGCGAAATGCCCTGTTATTGAACACGATTGAAGGGCTTTATCTCTGGATTCGGCTCTTGATTGGGATTGCGGGGCCGATCATCCTTGCCCCCATGATATTAAATACGGTGAAAGAGCGGGCAACGATGTCGGCGACCGGTCTTTTGTATATTGCGATGCTGATGACGATTATCGGCGAGATTTTCTCTCGTTTTTTCCTGCTGGTGGATATTGCCATTTTATAGAGGTCGATAGGAATGAGGAGACAGCACATGCCAGAGCGGATAAAAAATTACATTAACGGAAAGTGGGTTGACGCGGCCAGCGGAAAAACATTTAAAAGCATTAATCCGGCCGATACGCGTGAAGTGATCGGGCTTGTTCCGGACTCTGATGCCGCAGATGTTGAGGCCGCCGTTAGGGCCGCTCGTCGCGCGGCCCCAACTTGGGCCAAAACCCCGCCGCCCAAGCGGGGAGAAATCCTTTATCGCGCGGCCGAATTGCTGGTCAAACGAAAACAGGCCCTTGGCGAATGCGTTGTCCGTGAGATGGGAAAGGTTTTGTCGGAAGGACTGGGAGATGTCCAGGAGGCGATCGATATGACCTACTATATGGCGGGAGAGGGAAGACGCTTAAGCGGCGAAACGGTTCCTTCAGAACTTCCGGATAAAGATGCCAAATCGATCCGCGTTCCGGTCGGTCTTTTTGCCCTGATTACGCCGTGGAATTTCCCGATTGCCATTCCCTCATGGAAAATTACCCCTGCGCTCATTGCCGGCAACACGGTTGTTTTTAAACCGGCGGAGGAGACCCCTGTCTGCGCCACACGCTTGGTTGAGGTTTTTCATGAGGCGGGCCTTCCGCCGGGGGTGCTCAACATGGTTCACGGTTTTGGCGAAACGGTCGGAGAGCCGATGGCGCGCCATCCGGTGGTGGAGGCGGTTTCTTTTACCGGTTCCAACGAGGTGGGGATGAAACTCGCGGGCGTCTGTGCCGGCCTGGGAAAACATTATACGATGGAGACCGGCGGGAAAAACCCGATTATTGTCATGGATGATGCGAATCTCGATTTGGCGATCGAGGGGGCCCTTTGGGGCGGGTTTGGAACCACGGGACAACGCTGCACGGCCGCCAGCCGTCTGATCGTGCATCAAGACATTTATGATCGTTTTGCAGAAAGGTTCGTTGAAGGGGCAAAGCGGCTTAAGCTGGGAGATGGCCTGGAAAGAAAAACGCAGGTCGGTCCTCTGGTCAGCGAACTGCAATACAAAAAGGTGCTCCATTATATTGAAGTGGGCAAGAAGGAGGGGGCCAAATTGGCGTTAGGAGGAGGGCCCTATAGAAAGGGGCTGTGCGCCAACGGCTACTTTGTCGCCCCGACCATCTTTATGGACGTCTCTCCCAACATGCGGATTGCGCGGGAGGAGATTTTTGGGCCGGTGGTCTCGATCATGCGGGCAAAAGACCTTACAGAAGCGATTGATATTGCCAATGACATCCATTTTGGGCTTTCCGCCGCGATCTATTCCCGGGATGTCAACAAAACGGCAATTGCGGAACGCGACCTCGATTGTGGATTGGTTTATATTAACGCCTCCACGATCGGGGCAGAGATTCAACTTCCCTTTGGGGGGACAAAGCGAACGGGCTTGGGCCCGAGGGAGGCGGGGGGCCGCGGAGGGGCACTCGATCTTTATACGAAATGGAAGGTTATTTATCGCGATTTCAGCGACCGGCTCCAAAAGGCCCAGATTGATTGACGCTATTGGTTTAAGTATTCGGCCAGTTCTATTTCCGAACGATCGGTAATTTCGTCGAGGCAGGTCAAACAGGTGACTGAAAATTTTTCACTGGTTAAAAATGCGGGAAGGCTATCCGGATGAACCTGGTCATCATCGATGGCGGGGCCACCGCATCCGATATGGACTACCCTGATATTCCCCATGTCTGTTTTTCTCCGTATTTAAAGGGCCCTTGCCTGTATAGAAAACGGGTTTTTCAACAACCCCCTAGGAGGACAGAATAACATAAATCGATGCGTGTTTACACCTCTTCTCTCCTCATTCCCGGCATGTATCTTTTTTTGCTTCTTTACGGTTGCGGTTCAAAGACGAACGGCTCATCCGACAGTACGGGTGGCACTACGGGTGTGACGACGGCGCAATCCTTTGTCATAGAGATGCCGGTTCGTTCGGAAGATACCTCAAATGTCTTTTTGGGTATCTGGCCGTTTGCGGTACATGGCGGCAGCGGGCCGGGTGGACACCTGTATGATGGCGGGCACCCCGGTTGGGATGTGGAATTTAAAGCGGGGACGAGTGTCCGGGCCGCCGCAGACGGAACCATCCAGAGTGTCAGCACTGACTCCTCGGGCAAGAAGACGATTCAGATCCAGCACACTGTGGGTGGTAAAAGTTATCGAACAAACTACACCAATATCGAGAATCCCGTCGTCATTGCGGGAGATTCCATAAAAGCCGGCAGTCCGCTGGGCGCTGCGGGGAGGGTAGAAGGCTTTATCGGTCCAACAAAAGTGACCTATTACATGACTCATTTTCAGCTCGACGATTTTAACTTCACTCCTGCGGATGACGGGAAGAGCAACAAAAACTCGGTCAGTCCGGAACCGTTCCTGACAACCCAGGGCATCGGAATTTTCCAAAATGTCTGGACAGTCTCTGCCTATCCGCAGGAATTGACGGAGCCTTTTCCCAGTCCGCCGAGGAGTGTTTTGAATCCTTTCCCAATCAAACGGTCATGGACATTGCAGTCTTCGCCCTCGGGAGGCATCGTGTTTCCCCACCGGATTGAGTTTATTTATGTTGATCCGGCGGTCGATTCATCGCCTCAAAACATCCACGACTACGCCTTTTATAATGCAACCGGAACCGTGACGGAGAGTGGATCGGTTACCTTACAGCCGAAGGCGAGTCCGTTTTCGACCATTGACCTGCAGCCGCAAGATGGAAGCGGAAATAACAGCGGACAGAAGAAGATAGGCGTGTACGATATTTTAGAGACAACGCTTAAGATCGATTGGGGTACCACCACCCGGCCTGCGAGTTTATCGAATTCGGCTCTGTACACGACACAAAAATAAGAAGTCTAAACCCGCTTTAAGAAAGTCCCACCAGCGGACAAAGCAATCTCAACCCGACCCAGATGATGATCCACCCAATCAGGTCAAAGATAAAGCCAGTCCGAATCATTTTCTGTATCGGGATCAGGCGAGAGCCGTAGACAATGGCGTTAGGCGGGGTTGAGATGGGGAGCATAAAACCGAAACTGGCGCCCAGCGTCGCTCCTAACGCAGGTGGAATCGGATTCACACCAGCCGTTTGGGCGATGGCAATCACGACCGGAATGACCATATTGGCCGACGCGGTGTTGGAGCCGATCTCGCTGATGACGATCGCGAGCAGAATGGATAAGGCGGTAATTCCCCAGAGCGATGGGGCGTGCAAGAACGTGAGCGCCCCCTGTCCCATCGCCTTGGAAAGCCCCGTTTTAAACATCAAATCCCCCAGGGCGAGCCCCCCGCCAAACAAAAGGAGCGTTCCCCAGTCAATCTTGACCGCCTCTTCCCAATGCAAGGTATATTCTCCTTTGGCACGATCAATCGGGAGAAAAAAAAGGAGACTCGCTGCGAGAATCGCCACCCCTCCTTCCGGCAACCTTTGGTAATAGGTTTTTACCGTCTCTGATTGGCCGCCGAAGATGAGTCCTAATATTCCGGGAAGAACCCAAAGAAAGACTGCAACCAAAAAAACCACAAGGGTATTCTTCTCGCCGGTGCGCCATTCCCCCATCGTTTCAGAGATGACTATCGCTTTCTTAGGAACGTTTGTCTTGGACCGGTGAAGCGAGATGAGAAGGAGATAAAGGGCAACGCACATCACCAGCATGATCGGAACACAGAGAAGGACCCATTCGACGAATGAAATGCGTCTTGCGATATACTTTTCGATCATGCCGATACCAATCAGGTTAGGCGCGGTTCCAATCGGCGTTCCAATCCCGCCGATAGAGGCTGAAAAGGCAATCATCAACATCATCCCCGTCGCGTAGGCGTTGCTGTTTTTCAACCCCATCGAATGGAGCAATCCGATTGCGATCGGAAACATCATGGCGGTGGCGGCAGTATTCGATATCCACATTGAGATAAACGCGGTAACGCCGCCGAGTGCGACCATAACGCGGTAGGGGTGATGTCCCACCCACGGTTGAGAGAGGATAAAGAGCGAGAAACGGCGGCTGATATGATGATACTCCATGGCGCGCGCGATCAGGAACCCCCCTAAGAGCAGGAAGACAACAGGGTTGCCGAAAGAGGACAGCACCTCGTCGGCCCTCCCGATTCCAAAGGCAATTGCCAGCATGGGGGCAAGGAGGGCCGTGATGGGAAGGGGAATGGGCTCCGTAATAAAATAGATCATGGTTCCCGCCATTAAAGTTGCCATGAGATGGGCAGATGGCGGAAGCGGAAACGGGATGTAATAAACGACCAACGCAAGAATAGGCCCCAGGATAAGGCCAATCTTCCTTCGCCACCGGTCAAACACTTCTTCTTGAGGAGAGAAGACCTCTTTGATTTCATCTTGATGTGCCATGTTATTGGGTCGGTCCATTAGAAACCGTGGAACTGGCAGGGGGCTCCAGCCCTTCTACCAAACAGCGTATTTTGCCACGATGCAACAGGATTTGCAGACGGTCGTAAAGGCCGACCTCCCGAATGTCCCGGATCACCTCCAGGGCAGGAAGACTTCTGGTAATGCTGTATCCGCGTTTCAGGATATTCAGCGGGGACAAAAGATGAAGTTGTGCCATTCTTGACGCAAGAACGGTTTTTCGTTGCGCAATCAGTTTCTCCCCCATTTGCCGAATGCGATCAGCCTGTTGTAATAGATGCGCATTCAGTTTTTTTAAGTGGGCAATCGGGTTAAGGTGGATCAGTCCCTGACGGCATCGGAACAGTCGCCCCTGCCGTACTGCAATGGCAAAGTGGACGGATTGTCGAAGTCGAATGCTTAAATGACCAACCTGTTCACGCAGATGCCTGATTTGTCGTTCCGGAGAGGCCAGTAACCGCTCCTTTACCGTGAGGTCAAAGCGGAAATGCCTAATCCGACGATGGATGAGCGCATGGAGCGCGTTTTTTAAATCGTTAAAACGGTCTATTACAGCCGTGACGTTCTTGAGAATCATCTCTGCGGCGATGGATGGGGTGGGCGCCCGTACATCGGCGACGAAATCAGCGATGGTGGTGTCCGTTTCATGGCCGACCGCCGAGATGATCGGTATAGACGATCGGGCAATCGCGCGCGCAACGATCTCCTCATTAAACGCCCAGAGGTCTTCAAGCGAGCCGCCACCGCGCGCCAGTATCAAAAGGTCAACAGACCTGTTTGGGGCATTTGCCGTATCAATCGCCTTCGCAATCTCTTCGGCCGCCCCTTCTCCCTGGACGGCAACGGGAAAGACCAGGATCGAAATGGGAAGACTTTTCAGGACCGCCAGCATGTCTTGCAGGACGGCACCTGTTGGCGAGGTAATCAAGCCTATCTTTCCGGGAAAAATCGGAATGGGTTTTTTCCGCTCTTCGTGGAAAAGCCCTTCAACCATCAGGTTTTCTTTGAGGGCCTCGAAGGCCGCCTGGAGGGCGCCGGCCCCTCTCGGCTCGATGTAATCGACAATGAGCTGGTATTCCCCTTTAGGTTCATAGACGGTGAGATGTCCCCGAATCAGGACGGCTAATCCTTCTTTCGGGATGAATTTTAGGAACCGACCTTGCGAACGGAAGATGATGGCCCTCACCTGGGCGTTGGCGTCTTTTAACGTAAAATAGCAATGGCCGGAGCTTGGGATTTTTAAGTTTGCCACCTCCCCTGCGATCCAAAGATCGGAGAATGCAAGCTCGATCTCGGTCCGAAGCCGTAAGGTCAACTCACAAACCGTTAATATCTTCCTTCCTTCCGAAAACACCCCTTGTTTCATCGAGTTCCCTTGTCTTTGACGGAATTCTTATTGCGCCACACTTTTAGGTCTTCTGCGATCTTTTTTTCATCTCCCTGGTCGGACGGTTGGTAAAATAACCTATATTCAGGAAGATAGGCCTGGGGGATGAAGTGTCCTGGAAAATCGTGAGGGTAGCGGTACCCGACGCCCCTTCCGAGTTGTTTTGTGCTTTGATAATGGCTGTCTTTTAGCGCCGCTGGAACCATTTTAAGGAATTATAACTTCGGAATGTGTCCGTGTAATACACCGATCCCTTCCGGGTCTTTTTCTCGATAATCGTCATGAGCTCTTCCTTCGAGACATACTCGACTACTCTCGTGTAAACCTGTCCCTCCCGCTCCAATAGGCCAAATACAATGCTTTTCCCGCTGGCATCCCTCCCGCGATTGCCTTTTCTCCTCCCTCCAAATCTGCGTCAACCTGTGCCAGACAAAGCGCAAACAGAACAAGGCTCACAATGCCAGGGAAAAGAGTCCAGGTGGGCCCGCCCTGACGAAGCCAGGCCAAAGATGAAAAACAGCCTGCAATTTCCAGAAAGGCCGCAAATACAAAATAAAGAACGCTCTTCACCTTATATACCTAATAACCGTTGGGCATTATGCAGCAGGATTTTCTCCATTACCGCAGGTTTAAACCCAACCGTTTCGGCGTCCGCAAGCCACCGCTCCGGCGTTAAAAAGGGATAATCCGATCCGAATAAAACACGATCCTGTAAGATCGTGTTGGCGTATTTTATCAGGGAAGGGGAAAAGTATTTCGGAGACCAACCAGATAGATCAATATAGA
>SBBT01000083.1 GCA_005239595.1 Candidatus Troglogloeales bacterium
GCAGGAGCGAATAAGTAGCCAGGGCCGGTGCTTCATCGGTTTGCGTATAAATAATCCTCGTGGTCATCTGTTCCTCCTGTATTTAAATCCTAATCGTGAAAGGTCTCTGATAGAGACCCTTCGGACAACCCCTTGTTTTTGCTATTCTGAACCAAACAAAACCGTAAGGTCAAATTAAATTTTTGGAATCCCTTCCCCGTTTCGGGGTTTGACACGGGCCCGCGACATAAAAGTAATGTTCAAGGTTGTTGGAATAGATATGGCGGAACGCCGACTGCGGGACGAAACATTTTTGGAAATACGGTACCGGCCGGCCTATCATAGTCTGATCGACCCTGATCTCGGATATGTTGAAGGTTCGCAGATCGGTTTTGCCGATACGACACTCCGGTATGACAGGATCAATGGTATCGAGTTAACTGATTTTACGTTGATTGATGTGGTATCCATCTCACCACGGGATCAATTTTCACCCGCTTTCTTTCAAGGTGCAAACCCGCCTGACCCAAAAAGGAAATAGGATTGGAGAAGATCACCTCGTCTACCAATCAATCCCGGCGTTGGCCTTTATTATGGGATGCTTGAGGCCGATTTAGAAATCGGCGGGATGTTTGACCAAAATTACGCAATCGGGGCAGGAGCCGATATCGGGATAATGATCAGGATCACCAATTCCTGGAAGGTGATTCTTTCGGCTAAAGTAATTCGTTATGCGTTGGGGGATCGTTTCACAGAAAATCAGGAGAAAATAACACAAATGTTTACGTTGAATGGAAGTAACAGTCTGGGTCTAACCGGATCGCGGGAGTCACGCTGGAACCGGGAAAAAACCAACGTGGCGCTTATCTGGCTCTACTACTTTTAGAGGTGTCATTCTGTTAAAGCTGGTAAACTTCCTTACGGTGACGGATATGCTGATACGGGTGTGACCCTCGGGTGTGACCCTCTATACTTGACACCTAAAATAGGGGCATGTTACAAGGCAGCCTATCGTGATGAGTAAGGTCTGGGACTTCCTTAAGACGCCCCTCTTTCAGATTCAGCAGAACCGTGTCACACTGACCTCTCTTTTAGGGGCTGTCCTCTTTGTCGTAGGCGCCTTCCTGGTTTCCCGCCTGATACAGGGCATCTTCAAACGAAAGCTTTTCCCCCGCCTCGAATTGGTCGAGGGACAACAATATACGATCCTTCGACTAACCCATTATCTGATTATCTTAATCGGGTTGATGATCGGCCTCGGATGGATGGGGCTCGACCTGTCGAGCTTTGCATTTGTCGCAGGGCTTTTCTCGGTTGGGATCGGGTTTGGTTTACAAAATATCGTCTCGAATTTTATCGCAGGGATCATTCTTCTTTTTGAACAACCGATCAAAGTTGGAGACCGGATTACGGTAGGAGAAATTCATGGCGATGTTTATGAAATCAACATTCGATCGACAACGGTTCTAACCCAGGACAATATTGCGATCATCGTCCCAAATTCCGATTTTATCAACGGGAAGGTTACCAACTGGTCCTACGAAGACCCGACGGTCCGCCTGCACATTCCATTGCGGGTTGCTTATGGTTCGGATATCGATCTGGTCGCCCGCCTTCTTCTGCAAGCAGCCAGGTCTCATGTCCAGGTTCTTAAATCGCCCGAACCGCAGGTTATTTTCAAGGCCTTTGGCGAATCGGCCCTTCAGTTTGAGCTTGAAATATGGGTAGCCCAGGCAAAGGAAGGGAGCCAGATATTAAGCGATCTGCACCATGAGATTCACCGTCTTTTCAAAAAGAACGGAATCGACATGCCCTATCCCAAACAGGAGATACACCTTAAAAATTCTCCACAGGCATCGCCTTAAACGTAATGGGTCTTCACAATCGGGCCATCCTGTCTCTTGATCAAGGAAGCAGCCATTCTTCGGCAATCCTTTTTGACGCCTCTGGCAAGGTGATCGCGCGTGCCAGGGCGCCCCTTCGAACCTATTCCCCTCGTGCTGGATGGGTGGAACATAAGGCGGAAGCGCTCTTGCAGGGCGTATGGACCGCTTTTCGTCATGTGCTTCAACAGGGAAAGGGGACGCCTGTGGCGTTGGGGATTGCCAATCAGCGTTCCACCTTCATCTGTTGGGATAAAAAAAGTGGCAAGCCCCTCTCCCCCGCGATCAGTTGGCAGGATACCCGCACGGCAGATACGATTCATCGGAAAATCGTTCCAGACATCATTGATAGGACCGGCCTGCCGCTGACCCCGTACTATGCGGCGACGAAACTTGCCTGGCTCCTTTCTGATTTACGGCGCAGGGGCATCTCCATGCGCAACCTCCTCTGCGGCACCGTCAACACCTTTTTAATTTGGCACCTGACGGGAGGGAGGCATCAAACCGACCCGACCAACGCCGCACGAATGCTTCTCTATAACCTCAATCAACAGGCGTGGGATGACGATCTCTTGCGTTCTTTTAAAATTCCGAAAGGCATTCTCCCGGAAATCCAGCCGACGCAATCGGATTTTGGCACGGCGGTGATTGATCGATATCGCATACCGATTATGTGCAGTATCGGAGATCAGCAGGCCTCGTTGGCCGGTCTTGGAGGTCCTTCGGAGGGGCTGGCCAATATTAACTACGGAACAGGGGGTTTCTTTCTGGTGAACACAGGGATGCGCCGCGTCCAGATTCCCGGCTTGTTGACCAGTGTGGCCTGGTCTGACAAAGATAAAACCGCGTATGTCACGGAAGGGACCGTCAACGCCGTCGGATCGCTTTTCCACTGGCTTTGCCAACTCGGGCTGCTACGTTCCGAGAAGGCGATCAACGCGGCATGCGCCCGTTCAAAAGAGAGAATCTTTCTCGTCCCCGCCCTTTTTGGCCTGGGAGCACCCCATTGGGATACCGATATCAAGGCAGCCCTGTTCGGCTTAACGGCAGCCAGTCGGCGGGAGGATCTGATTTTAGGCGCCGTGGAAGGGGTTGCCTTTCTGATGAACGATATTTATGAAGCGATGCATGGGAAGATTGCCATCCGGAAAATCGTTGCCAGCGGAGGGGGATCGCGTATCCATCGGTTGATCCAATTTCAGGCGGACCTTTTTGGAAGGCCGATTGAAATCACCCATGATCCGGAATCCACCATTCGGGGCGCCGCGCTCTTTGCCGGTATCCAGGCCCAGGTGACCGATCGAGAAAACTTTTTCTTTCCACGGCGCGCAAGGACAATCCTCCCTGCGCTTTCCCGGGTCCGACGGGCCGACCTGATCCGCCGTTGGAAGAAAGCGGTCTTACTGGCGCGCAGCTTTGGTGAATGAAAATCGCTTACGGAATTGAGGGAGCGGTTATTGCGGGAGAGGGAGGGGTTAGATCTTTTTCGCTTAGAATCTTATCAAGAGATTCCTTTTTAAGGAAGAAAGGAATCGGCTGACGGCTGCTTTTGGCAACCACCCGATCTCCCTCCACGCGGCCAAAGAGGATTTCATCCAGGGGATTGCCCCCTTTTCCTTTGAGCGCTACGGAGAGAGCGGGAGGGGCGAGTCCGATTTTGGAGAGGTCCGACGGGTTATCCAGAAACGCCTCAACCCGCATGTCATGCAAATCCCAAAGAAAGTCTAAAACCTTATCGGAAGCGGCCACCTTCTCATTTTTCCTAAACCATGTTTCCTCTTTTTTCTCAAGGCGAAGTTCCGCCTCCGCCCGATGGATTACGATATGTGCCACCTCTTGAACATCGGAAACAGAGACGATCTTTTTGTCTCGAAAGGCAAAAACCGGCTGTTTTAAAAATGCAATGCTTTCCCGTGCAACCTTGTAGATTGGCGCATCGGGCGTTGTAACGGCATAAAGGATATCAGGTTCCAGCGGTTGGTCATGGAATGTGACAGATCGATCCTTCTCGCCCACCGTTAAGGTGAGTTCTAAAACGGGAAGTGCAAACGCTTTTTTCTTCTCTTCTTTCTCCTGGTCGATAAAATCGACTCCCTTTAGTCCGGTTAATTTCGATAGAAAGCTTCCGATCTCCGCGTCATCTCCCTTTGCAGAGATAGGATTTTTGATAGACCAGACCTCCTTTTCCTTTACCAGCTCCATAACAGGGAGCGACGACTTAATCGATATCCTTTTTACATCGGATGAGGAAAAACGAAAGAGTTCTTGCCGCCGCCATTCTTTCAACTCTTTTTTTACAGTCCGTTTGATCGCAGCCGGAACCAGATAAATGGGACCGCCCGGTCCTTTGCGAACATACACCTCGCTTCCCGTAATGCTGTCATCGCCTATCTCAAGGATTTCCGCGTCCGCCTGATTGAAGGCAATCATCACTTTATAACCGGAGGCAAGCCCAAAGGGCGAAAGGTCGGAAGTCGTTGCCTCCACGACGCGTGAATATTCCAGGTTTTCTAATAAGGAACCTAACGATGACAGGGCAGCGTCATCGGCCGGTGTTTCAAGAGGCTGAAACATTCGCCAAGTAATTTCCGGATGATTGGGATGATGCTCGAAAGCGATCGGCCCGGTCGGTTGATAAATGGTCAACCCTGTAATCGCCGTGCTTTGAAAACTAAAGAGACGCCGCGCCTCCTTGGTATTATTTTCCCCTTCGGGGATTTCAACCAGGAAAAGATAGAGGCCGAGAAGAAGCAGGACAACCGTCAGGAAGAGGGTGGCTTTAAATCTCACAGCCTCCGTCTCCTGCGCCAGACAGAGAGGCCGACCACCAGAATCGTCATCGGCAGAATCAGGACAGAGGTATAGAAGGTCATTTTAATCTGGTTGGGTGTTAAAAGAAGGGTGGAGGTCTGCGCCTCCTGGGGGCGGATTGAAATAAGGTCGCCCTCCTCCGCAAGCCAACTGACCACGTTCTGAAAAAGATCGCCGTTTCCAGCGGCCCGCACCACGCTGTTGGTGGCAAA
>SBBT01000079.1 GCA_005239595.1 Candidatus Troglogloeales bacterium
GCTCGGCAGCCTGATTAAAAGAGGTAATTTTCCCGGACAAGTCTGTTGTGATCAACCCGCTCGGAATGCTTTGGACAATATTTTCATGAAAAACGCGAAGATCGAGAAAATCAATCTCTTTTTTGTATAACCGCTCTGCAAGCCGTCCGCTTAATATTCCAACGATAAAAAACGTAATCATATAAAGAAGCAGCGTGTAAACAATTTCCTTGTCTGTCAAAACAGGGAGACCCCCGGAGGGCGACCATTGGGCATACTGGATATTGGCCATAGCTCCAAAACATAGGGTTGCACCTGCGGCGGTCAACACCCCGCCCACCTGCTGAAAGAAAATGCTTCCGGAGACAATCGTAATAATATAGAGAAAGGGGAACGGGCTCTCGATGCCGCCCGACACTACCACAAGGGCCGTCTCAAACATCAGATCAAGCGCAAGCTGTAACCCCGCAAAGAAGGCGGGATTCTTAACCTGTTTCATAAAAAATATATAGACAATCGTCAGAAAATAGGTGGCGGCAATCAGGAAATAGAACGTGAAAAACGACCGGGTATTCTTCAGAAAATCAAGCTGCAAGAGAAGCGGAAAGCCGAGCAGAAACGTTACCAAAACCACCCGACAAGCCATCAACCACTTCATTCTCTCAAGAAGGACCCTCTGCTCGATCTTCATAAAATTTTCCTTCAGAGAAACAATACAGGCTGCCCCAAAATATGTTCCGCGCCCTTGGAAACGGGAGGTTACGGCATATCTCTCTAGCCGGTTTACCCAACCAGCGCAGCCATCCTGAATATCGGCAGGGTGATCGCCATAACAATGGTCCCGATGGTAAGCCCCACAAAGACCATTAATGCCGGCTCCAGCAAGGCCGTAAATGCGGTGATGGCCGCATCTACATCATCTTCGTAGAAATCGGCAACCTTATTCAACATCACATCGAGACTCCCCGTCGTCTCGCCAACGACAATCATCTGGACCACCATTTTGGGGAAGAGAGGTTCTTTGCCCAGCGGCTCTGCAATCGTCTTCCCTTCGGAAACGTCCTGCCTTATCCTTAACACCGCCTGCTCCATCATCCTGATGTCACATGTCTTTGCCGCGATGCCCATTCCGTCCAAAATCGGCACCCCGCTGGCAATCAATGTTCCTAAGGTTCGAGAAAACCTGGCTACCGCAATCTTGACCACGATTGCCCGGATACCGGGAATGGCCAACGCTATTGCCTCGATCCTCATACGGCCCTGATCAGTTTTACCATATTTTCTGAGGGCCCAGCCCGTAAGGAATAGTCCAATGACCATCAGAATAAAGTAACCCCTCATAAAATCGCTCACACGGATCAGCAACTGTGTAAGCCACGGGAGAGTTCCGCCGAAATCGGTAAACATTTTAGCAAAGATTGGAACAACCCAAACGAGCAGAATCGTTGTGACCACCATGGCCACTCCAATGACGACAGATGGATAAATCATGGAAGACTTTACCTTATGCTTGAGCTTGATCAACTTTTCAGTATGCAAGGCGAGCCGTTTGGACACGACATCCAGATTGCCGCTCGCCTCGCCTGCCGCCATCATATTTACGTACATCGCGTTAAATATATCAGGGTGTCTTCGAAGGGCGTCGGAAAAGGTCGCTCCACCTTCCACTGCAATCTTTGTCTGTGCGATTACATCGGAAAGGAAAGGATTGTTGGATTGACTGGAGAGGATTTCAAGACATTGCACCAGTGGCAAGCCCGCATCAATCATGCTGGAGAATTGCCTGCTAAAAACAGCTACGTCCCTGTCGCTGATTTTTCTTGTAAACCTGGGGGGCTTCCATTCTTTGGGCTTCGGTTTAATTGAGGTGATCAGGATGTTCTCTTTTCGGAGGAAACCGGCCACATCCTCGCGGCGGGTTGCGACCATCTCTCCTTCTTGTGGAAAACCCTGTCTGGTTTTACCGGTCCAAACAAACGTGGCCATCGCGATTTATCGAATTTTTCCTGTTTTTCCCATGTCGCGCGAGAGAGGCATTTCACCACTCCGATGGATCATGGTCACCAGCTCTTCCACCTGACCCGCCCTCCCAATTGCCTCATCGTATGAAATCAACCGTTTCGTGTAGAGTTCGAAAAGCGATTGATTCATCGTAAGCATTCCATGTTTCTCCTGGCCTGTTTGCATGACCGAATAGATCTGGTGGATCTTATCCTCACGGATAAGGTTGCGGATGGCAGGCGTTGGGATCATCACCTCAGCCGCGAGAACTCTCCCCTGGCCGTCTGCCCTTGGTATAAGCTGCTGCGCAACCACCCCCTCCATCACGAAAGAAAGCTGCGCGCGCACTTGAGACTGCTGATAGGGCGGAAAGATATCGATAATGCGATGGATGGTTTGGGCGCTGGAGTTGGTATGGAGCGTTGCAAATGTTAAATGGCCGGTATCCGCAATGGTCAACGCGGCTTCAACGGTTTCAATATCCCGCATTTCACCGATAAGGACCACGTCCGGATCTTGCCTTAAAATATGTTTTAAGGCGGACTTAAACGACTTCGTATCCGACGTAACCTCCCGCTGATTCACCAGCGACGATTTATGCGGATGAAGAAATTCAATGGGGTCTTCGATCGTAATAATATGGGCATGCCGTTCCAAATTGATGGAATCGACCATCGCTGCCAGGGTGGTCGATTTTCCACTTCCGGTGGGCCCCGTGCACAAGACCAACCCCCTCGGTTTTTTTGCCAACCCCGCCACCGAGGGTGGCAGCCCCAACTCCTCCAACGATGGTATCCTGGAATGAATGGCCCGAATCGCCGCGCCGACCGCCCCTCGTTGAATGAAAAAATTTCCCCTGAATCGGCCTAAACCTTTTATGCCAAAAGAGAAATCGAGCTCATTCTCCTCTTCAAAACGGTGCTTCTGGGCATCTGTCAGGACACTATAGGCCAACTGCTTTGTATCGGCAGGCATTAGCGGGGATGCATCAACCGGAACGAGATCGCCGTTGAGACGGATCTGCGGTGGCGTCCCTGTGGAGAGGTGAAGATCAGACGCCCCGCGTTCCACCGCCTGTTTCAGTAAGTCATGCAAATTAAGCATCTTCCCCTCTCCGCAACAGTTGGAAACTACATCCCAACGTCAGTCTATCCAAAGTGACAATTTGTGTCAACGGCACATCTTCTGATGGTGATGTCAAGCTGCGTGTGTAAAAATTTTGAGGGTGTGGTTTTTCCATTGTTGATTAAAACGATTAAAGATTGCATAGA
>SBBT01000198.1 GCA_005239595.1 Candidatus Troglogloeales bacterium
GTTATGACGGAAATAATATCGACGACAGAAGATCCTTCAGAAAAATAGTAGACCTCCGTCTGTTTGAAATGGCCGGCGGTCATCTTTTTAAAGTCTTCTCCCCCTAACATATATTCAACACGTCTCATAATGCACCGATCCTTTCTTAAGAAAAATAAAAACTCCCCGCTACCTATCGGTATTGGGAATAATCTTCATGGCTGATCAGCTTGGGAAGATATCCTCTTGGAATACGCTCCACTTTAGAATCCCTCAAGGACATCACAAAGACCGTAAGCGCCCTCGCCTCGTCATCGCTTAAACCCCAATTTGGCATAATAGTCGGCGGAGTGCGGTCTTTTGGATTAGGGGCATCCGGTGTCCCAGGGACAATTTTTTTCGGATCTTTAAAATGCTCATACTCCCAAACCCGTGTTAGATGATCCTTCGATTCAACACGGGAAAAATCATGAACCAGATAGAAAGCAAGCTCTGTTTTGCTCCCCATCGAGGAGAGCTCAGGGGCAAGTGTGGCATTGGTCCCAAGCTGCTTAATCGCATGGCATGCCCCACAACCTAACTCTGACACCAATTGTTTCCCCTGCATTAATTCCTTTGTCTCCGGCCAATAAACATCTGGGGAATAGAGTTCATAATGGCATTTGGTACAGGCCGTCTGAACATAAGGCCCCGTCAAAAGCTGTCTGTCAAGATGGTGCACCACACCGTGCGTCTTTTCTACCGTCAGTGCCTGCCCATCCCCTTCATGACAGACGGTACACCCAAACTTCTCAAATGGGTGCTTTGAGATATACCCGCTTTTCGCAAAAGAAGGATGGGATTTGTACGGCTGCGGCTCATTTTCAAATTTTGGATTATCAATCCCAGCATGACAGGTCGTACATCGATCGATCCTATTCAAATCTTTATCCCAGACCTGTTTCACCGAAAGCGAAGAATGCGCCAGGGCGGGGTCACCCAGTTTTTCAGCTAACTTTTGATAATAAACCTTTTGGTAATTCTTCCACTCCGGGTTCGCATCTCTATAGGCAAATATGCCAACTTGAACAAAAACGGCCACGCTTGTAAATGCAAAGAAAAAATGTCTAAACATAGGCCGACCTATTTCTTTAGTCTTTCCCTTTTAAACGATCGCTCCAGACAGGTCGTAAACGCAACAACAACGACCGTCAGAAGAAATGTCCCTACAACGAAAAATATCCCAATTCCTAATCTATAAGGATACCCCCAAATGTCTCCAAACATAAGAAACCTCCTATATCTTAAACCAAGGGGTCACTAATACATATTTAATATCTGCGATCAATCTCAGAAATATTTTTAAGGGAACGCCTAACATGGAAAGGAAGAAAAACATGGTGAGGTTGTAGCGAATAAAACCAAGTTTTCTATAAAAATCTCTCAAGAAAAGGAATGGAATTGTAAAACCAACAAGATAATATCCGACAAAAAGTACCAACGTCAGGAGATTTGCCACGCTGAACCCATACCGGCCAACCGAGAGAATAGGGGCATCGCTCAATCCAAACAGATTTTGGATGATCACTTCTAAATCTACCAGTGTCACCGCTGAAGCCGGCTTATGGAGCGACCAGTCGTCCCAAGGCCAATACCATTGCCAATCGAGCCCCCGAAACCATACCCCAATTACAATTAATATATACCAGAGGGCCAGCCCAAAACTAAATCCCCAGACAGCGAATTTTCGCTCCGAATAGGTATAGTAGCCTTTTCCACGCGGGTTGATATCAACATACGGAATAATAATCAGCCCGAAAATAATCAGGGTTGGGAGAACCACGCCGGCCAACCAGGGATCAAAAAAGACCAACAATTCCTGAAGTCCCAGAAAATACCACGGGGCCTTCGTTGGGTTTGGCGTGGTATCCGCGCTCGCCGCCTCTTCAAGAGGAGCTGGGGAAACAAGCGATAGAAACAAAAGAATGCTCAGTGAAAAAAGCATCGAGATCAGCTCGATATAGACCAAATTGGGCCAAACAAGGACGGTATCTTCCGGCCCCATGTTTTCAGACGCGGATCGCTTGACCAATCTTGAAAAGCCGTCTGACTTCTCCGGGCTTCTCTTTTTATCCATCATCAACGATGCACCCTTCTCCATCATTTCTTTCCTATTCTTGTTAAAGCGGTCCTGAAAACCCATCCTTTCGGATGCGCCAAAAATGAACCGCCATAAAAACAGCCGCAATCAGTGGCAAACCCAGACAATGCAGCACATAAAATCTAAGCAGCGTGCTCTGGCCGACCATTGTCCCGCCTAACAGGACATAGGCCACATCATTCTCAACGGTAAAACCAAGCTCAGGCCCAAAGGGACCAGCATTCCCGATAATGGGTGTCGCCTCACCCATCTTGCTTCCAACCGTTACCGCCCAAAGGGCAAGCTGATCCCAAGGAAGAAGGTAGCCGGTCCAACTCAACAACAGGGTCGACACCAATAAAATAACGCCGACAACCCAATTAAACTCCCGTGGGGGCTTATAAGAACCGGTCAAAAATACCCGCGTCATATGCAGCCAGACAGACAAAACCATCGCGTGCGCAGACCAACGATGCAGATTCCTAAACAGACCGCCAAAATAAATCACGGTTCCAAGATCTTTAATGTCGTTATAGGCTCGCCGCGTATCAGGCACATAATAAAACATCAGAAAAACGCCGGTAATCGAAAGGAGAATAAAGAAGAAGAAGGTCAATCCTCCCAGACACCAGGTAAATTTTATCTTAAGTGCCCCTCGACGAACACGAACGGGATGGAGATGAAGAATGACGTTGCTGAACATTACCAGCGCCCGATTGGCATCGGTATCGGGATATCCGTGCCGAAAAACCGATTTATAGACCTGATTCTGTGTCAGGAGACTTCGGATCTGATCAATTAATTTTCTCATCGCTTCCTTATGTCTTATAGCTTAATGTCTTATAGCTTAATAAAAAAAGGTGGAACCTCTCGGCTCCTCTCATCCACCATCAGGCCCTCCGGCGTTCCTTTCGGATCGGGATCCTGCCGCTGCGTAAAATTCACAACAATCTGGCCATCTACCGAATCAAGCGAAACGCCCGCCCGCCATAAAGTTCGCGGGGCCGGTCCTCCAACCACGTTGCCCATCATATCATAAATACTCCCATGGCACGGACAGCGGAAACGTCCCTGGTCTTGAAACCAATTCGGGGTGCATCCCAGATGCCGGCAAATCGCGACCATGACATAGAGACCTCGCTCATTTCGAACAACCCATATCTGCCGCTCTTTTTTTAACTTGTTATCCACCCCCACACCATAGTCTTCCGGCTTTCCGATTTTAAAAATCGTCGGCGGCTCATATCGAATGGTCGGCACCATATAGCGGAGGGTTGCAGCCCCAGTACCGGCCAGCGTCGCTGTTACACCGCCCCATCCAATGCCTAGACCAAGCATCGTCAGAAACCGTCTTCGGCTGACATCCTGTGGATTCTCCTTGCCGCCCCCTGTCGGGTTCATTGCTTAACCTCCCGTCTCTTTTTCTTCAAGCTTCCTTTCACCGCTCTTTTTTTGATCAGCATAAAATACCCTACCATACCGATGAACAACGCCGTCACGCCTCCATAAACCCATCTTACATCAGACGGCTTATTCCCAAAAAAAACTTCTCCATAACGACTGCTAACCGTATCTTCCGGATCAAAGGCTAAAACCACCTTTTTCGTTTCATTTTCAGAAGTTACAATAATGACATCTCCCAGATTCTCACTATGCAGGTGAAAAAGGGCTTCAAAGTACCCATCCCGACCGGTAACCTTACGAAACTTTTGTCCCGATTTATGTTCGAGTAAGACAACCACTCCCTCTCTTGGGTTCCCATCTCCATCCCTCACATATCCGAATACGGAAAATCGGTGATCTGGAAGGTGTGTCGCAAATACGACTGTCGCATCCATCAAAAGGAACAGAAGGATGAGGATGCGCACTTATGGCCGCCCCCCTCTCTCCTCCGGAGGCCCTTCTGGCGCAGCCTGTAACGTGCCAAGATAAAATGTAATCGCCAAGGCATCCCGATCTCTCAACTGAAAGTTCGGCATCTTTGTCTCAGGTTTGATCGCCTGTGGATTCTTAATCCACTTGTAGATATAATCCTGCCGCAATCTTAGACCTGCACGACTTAAAGACGGCCCAACCGTCCCTCCCGTTCCATCCACGGAGTGGCAAGAGCTACAACCGTATTTCTCTTCAAAGAGACGCTTCCCGATGCGAGCCATGCGACCCTTCACCTCTTCAGAAGCAACCGGCTGTCCATCATCCCCGATCTCCTCCGGAACGTCTAATGACACCTTTAAAAGACGCGGGAATTTTGGACGGTCAGACTTGGCATCGGCAGGCAGAACAACATCCGGCATCTTGTTCTTATGAAGGGTCCTCAAATGGGCCACCAGAGACCAAATTTCTTTCTCGGACAAGACTGCGCCAAACGGCGGCATAAAGGGAGATTTACTAATTCCAGCTCCACCTTTCGCAATCGCCTCAAATAGTTCCTCATTGGTCCGGCTCGCCATGTAGGCCTCATTTCCATCGGTATGGTCCCGCGGCTTCGGATCAAGATTCACTGCGTTGAAGCCATTGCCATCCCCCTTCATTCCATGACAGTGGGTGCAGTAATGGGAATAGAGCTTCTTCCCCTCTTTCGCAAGGGGATTTCCCAGGAACAACCCCCCTACAAGAACCCCAATCACAACAAGTCCAATAACCCCAAAAATAATCCCCTTCTTCATTTTGATCTCGCCCTACGAATCAAATAAAATTCCAATCCTACGGCAAAAAGGGCCCATCCAATTGAGTAGACATAGACATTCGTCGGCGTCTTTTTCTCAATCAAGATGTAATACCAGGATGAGATAGACCGACGAAGACCGACTTCTCCATTGGAACCATCCCACGCATGGAACGAAACGGGGATAAAGGCCCCCGGCGTGATAGGCGTCACATTATTCGGCTCATCCGAGGCCAATGGGCGCTTCATGACCACACGCCACCGCCCATTATTAAAAACACCCCTCCCCATTACATTCTGTGTCTTGGCTAGCTTTACGGGAGATTTTGGCCCCGTCCCAATCACAACCTCAACAGGGGTAGTCTTCGCCGCATCCTCATTCCAATCGGCCTTCCAATGCCATAAATTTACAGGCTTCCCAGATTGCCCCATAATAAAGTGCGGCAATTCAGGGCTGTCTGGTATTTTCACCGCCATTTGAATGGCAACACCATCTCTATAGGGACCCTGGGGGCGATTCTCCGCAGGATACAACACCGGATAGGTCTCATAGGCATTTGCCTTTTTCTTGGGAGTTTCAGGAGGATCTTCATGCATGGTATTTTTAGATCGGTCATTCCACTCCAGATGAAATCCAATCTCTTTATCGTTATAAACCGTCCGAACAGTCATTAAGTCAACCGATTGGGTCTGGGTCCGTGGCGGAAACGTCACTTGTCCGCTCATCGGGATGTCCGAATAATCGACCGTGTTCCATATCGGATCATCGGGATTCAGAGGAATTTCTCCATTTAATGGTTTTGGCTTTAATACCACATCTTTAAACTCTTTTAAGTTTTTTTGAATTGACCTCACATAATGAGCCACATTCCAACGCTCTTCTTCGGTCAGCTTATCTTCAAACGAGGGCATACCGGAAAAGAAAATTCCCGTCGTGATCCGCGTAAAAATGTGCCTTGGTTCGTTTCCGCCCTTAAACAGCCACGACTTGGTCAGATCCCTGGGAAGAACTGGGTTTCCCATTTTGTCACGAAGGGTCGGCCCAAGAGGTCCATCTCCACGTCCTTCCTGGCCATGGCAGACAAAGCAGGCCGCTTTTCCATGGAAGATTTCATCCCCCTTTTTGATACTCTCCGGAGTGATGGGAGGTTCAGCTCCAACGGTAATCGGCTTCCCCTCCTTTCCAGGCGCTAAACGCTCAGAAAAAGTCCGCTCATAGAGAATCACCTGCCATCGTTCTTCTTCATTCAAAAGGGCCTTCCAGGACGGCATCGCCGTGCCGGGAACGCCGCGCGTCACAATTCTGAAATGATCCTCCAGCGTCGGAGGTTCATCCCCAATCGTCGTCTTTAGTTTGAACATCCCTAACGTGAAATCTCTTGGACGCGGATCCAAAAAGACAGCCGCCGCGCCATCGCTCGCCCCCTTCTCACCATGACAGGGAAGGCACCGCTGGGTATAGATTTTCTTGCCCGCGGCAACATTCTCCGGCGTCGGCTCCAATCGTTTCGTGGAAGGCTCCTCGGGAACAAAGGGAAGCGACTCTTGCGCAAAAAGCAATCGGGGAATCGCAAGGGTTACAATCAGCAGAACAATCTTCATGACAGACATTACCTTCTTCTCCAAATTAAAAACCATCAGTGTATCTTCTCCGGTTTTCTTGGCTCCCTGTTTGCGGTATCATAATCGGCCAGAATAATTTTCCACATATCCTCTTCCGGTATTTCATCCTTCCAGGCCGGCATCGCCGAATCCCATGGACTCGATTCCGCCGGAAGGCCGAAAGCCCCCTCGTTAATTCGCCAGAAGAGAAATGGCTCTACCACAGTGGCAATCGTTCCGGGATCGGTAAAATCAGCGGGCCGCAACCTGAATCCCCACGCCATCGGACCATTTCCATCCGCCTTCGATCCGTGACAGGGACGGCAGTTAACTTGAAAAAGATCACGCCCCTCGGCAGTCGCCTTCTGAACAAAGACATTCTTCGCCTCTTCGATCGACATATCCGTTAAGCCGTATTTCTCGGAATATTTCTTTATCATTGCTTCGTCCGGCTCCCGCATTGGATTGATCATCGGTTCGAACTTGCCCGGCAAGGTCGGATGTTGCACCCGAATCATCACCGGCGGTTTCATCGAAGGCGCGGTACGGGTGTAAACCCCCCAACCGACCAGGAAAGGAAGGAGTATGAGAAGGGCCGTTCTGAATATCCCGTGTATACCCGACTGCCCCCCCCTTAGAAAGTTAACGAGCGGCATCTTAAACTCATCAATCTTCCGATCGCTGGTGCTAATAAAAATACCAAGACCGAGGAGGGTTAAAACCATGTAAATAAACATGAGAGCCCCCGGCAAC
>SBBT01000090.1 GCA_005239595.1 Candidatus Troglogloeales bacterium
GGTCAGCGCAACCGGTCTAGTGGAAGGGATGACATCGGATCGTCTGCCCCCGGGAACGAAAGAGGGGATGAATGACTGGAAGCGGACAGGTTATGGTGGTGTATTAACGAAAGAAGATGTCGGCCATGAAGTGGTTTTGGCGGGGTGGGTGCACCGGCGTCGAGATCATGGCAGCCTTATTTTCATTGATTTAAGAGACAGGCAGGGGTTAGTTCAGGTCGTTTTTAATCCGCAGTGCTCCGATCGAATCCATCAATGGGCGCATACCCTTCGCTCTGAGTATGTTATTGAGGTCCATGGGACGGTGGCGCTCAGGCCGGAAGGGACCCAAAATCCGGGGCTTCCTACGGGCGATGTCGAAATCCTTGCGACCGATTTGGTGATCTTAAATGCCTCCTTAACGCCCCCGTTTTCAATAGAGGAAGACAAAGAACCCTCCGAGATATTACGGCTGAAATACCGTTATCTTGATTTGCGTCGCCCTTCCGTACAGAGAAATTTCATTCTCCGGCATCAATTGTCCAAAAGTATCCGGCATTTTCTCGATCAACATCAGTTTCTGGAGATCGAGACGCCTTACCTGACAAAAAGCACTCCGGAAGGGGCGCGCGATTTCCTGGTTCCGAGCAGGTTAAACGCGGGTGAATTCTATGCCCTTCCACAATCACCCCAGCTGTTCAAGCAGATACTGATGGTTTCCGGGTTTGACCGCTATTATCAAATGGTGCGTTGTTTTCGGGATGAAGACCTGCGCGCTGATCGCCAGCCGGAATTTACGCAGGTTGATATTGAAATGTCTTTTGTGGAACAGGGCGATGTTATTTCTCTAATGGAAGAGATGATTAAAACGGCATTCCTGGAGGTGGCCGGCGTTCAGATGGAATCTCCCTTTCCGCGATTGTCCTATTGCGATGCGATGAGCCGATTTGGCGTCGATAAGCCTGATCTGCGATTTGATATGGAATTAAAAGAGATATCGGACCTCGCGGCAGAGAGCGGGTTTGGCGTTTTTCGGACTGTGACAGATAAAAAAGGAAAGGTGGCGGGAATTAACGCGAAAGGACTCGCAACCCTTTCGAGAAAAGAGATCGAAATGATTACGCAGGAGGCGATTCAGCGGGGGGCAAAAGGGCTGGCCTGGATGAAGGTCACATCAGGGGGGATCGAGAGCCCTATCGCAAAGTTCTTTAACCCTAATCTGCTCGATAAAATAAGGGTCAGATTGGCCGGTTGTACCGGAGATATGCTGCTGTTTGTCGCCGATCAGGAGAAAGTGACGAACGAAGTCCTAGGCCATCTTAGAATCGTCCTCGCCCAAAAATTAAGGTTGATTGATCCCAAAATATTCAAACCGCTTTGGGTAACCGATTTTCCCCTCCTTGAATATGATGAGGTTGAAAAACGGTACGTTGCAAAGCACCATCCATTCACCGCTCCGGTGGAGGACGACCTTGCGTTCTTATCGGTCGATCCGCTGCGTATCAGGGCAAAGGCGTATGATATGGTTATGAACGGAACCGAGATCGGGGGAGGAAGCATCCGGATGCACCAGGCTGATATACAGTCAAAAATGTTTCATCTGTTGGGGATTAAAAAAGAGGATGCCGAATTGAAGTTTGGATTTTTGTTGGAGGCCCTTCAGTATGGTGCCCCTCCGCATGGAGGGATTGCGTTTGGTTTTGATCGCTTAACGGCTATCCTGGCCGGTGTCGATTCCATTCGCGAGGTGATTGCCTTTCCCAAGACCCAAAAAGGGACTTGCCTTATGACAGATGCCCCTTCCGATGTTGAGCCGCAACAGCTAAAAGATCTGCATATTAAAAAGAACGTATAAGTAACACGGTTGATGGACGTAGATTTCCCTGAAGAGATGCCTTTAGAGGTGTGTCTGTAGGAACCTTTAGATGACAACCGACATTTTCGGGATTTTTGGGTATCCTGTCCAGCATTCTCTATCCCCGATGATGCACAATGCCGCTTTTGATGTGATGGGTCTTCACTGCCGCTATCTTCCCTTTGAAGTTCGTCCGGAAAATCTAAAGAAGGCGGTGGATGCAATTGTGCCGTTGGGCATGAAAGGGATCAACGTCACAATCCCGCATAAGGAGACTGTGATCCCCATGTTGGATAAGGTGGATGAAGAGGCGCAAGGTATCGGTGCGGTGAACACGATTGAAGTCAGCCAAGAGGGGCTTGTGGGCCACAATACGGATGGAAGGGGCTTTCTGGCATCGCTTTTGGAGAAAGGCGTGGATCCGTCGGCGATGCGTGTGATTCTTGTTGGAGTGGGAGGAGGCGCCAAAGGGGTGGCCTTTACGTTGGCAAGGCATGGTGTATCGGAACTGATTCTCGTGGCAAGAAAGTTAGCGCGAGGGGGGGAGATGGCCAAACGGCTGATTGCAGCATCTGCCCATTTAAAAGTATCCGTGATCGGAATGGATGATATCTCATCGCTGGGTAACCGGGATGCCCCTACCCTCTTGATTAACGCTACACCGTTAGGAATGAAGGAGGACGATCCGCTCCCTTTTCCCTCCCATCTGTTTGCGCCATCGTGGGTGGTGGCCGACTTGATCTATCATCCGAGAGAAACGCCGTTGCTCTCCGCCGCAAAAACGAGAGGAGCGTCCATTATTCCCGGCCTTGGGATGTTGCTACATCAAGGGGCATTGTCGTTTGAAATCTGGACCCATCATAGGGCACCGATTCAAGTCATGCGAGATGCCCTTGAAAGAGCGCTCCATTCTCACCCTTAGTCCCGCTTTGTCTTTCATCTGTCTTTCAGATTGACGTATGTCAGGAAGAGATGTTACAGATAAGTACGACTTACTAAGTCTCCGATAATCCTTTCGTATAAATGGCTGTGGAAAAGAGTCGACAGTACATTGACGTAACAGCGATTGCAACCACAAGTGTTTCTTGATGAAACGACCGAGTGGCAGGGGATTTTATTTAAAGAGTGGGAAAAACTGTGGGAAAGATTGTAGGAATTGATTTAGGAACCACCAATAGCCTCATTGCCTTTATGGACAAGGAAACGCCCAGGGTCATCAAAAATGCAGAAGGGGTCGGTATGCTCCCTTCTGTTGTCGCTTTTGGCGAGGGGGAGATGTGGGTGGGTGAAGCTGCGAAGCGTCGTCTGGTGACCCATCCGGATAAAACGATTTATTCGGTGAAACGTTTCATGGGAAAAGGCTTTGACGATATTAGAAATGAGGCCCGCCTTTTCCCTTTTCAATTTGTAGAAGGGCCGGTTGTTCGGGTGCAGATCGGCGAGAAATTGTACACCCCGCCGGAAATTTCCGCGTTTGTCCTGAAGGAGTTAAAACAGAGGGCCGAGGCCTTTTTCAAGGAGCCGATTCGCCAAGCGGTGGTGACCGTTCCGGCCTATTTCAATGATGGTCAGCGTCAGGCAACGAAGGATGCCGGAAAAATTGCGGGTCTTGATGTGCTCCGCATGATTAATGAGCCGACCGCTGCTTCCCTGGCTTACGGATTTCAGAAACGGAAAGAAGGGATTATCGCTGTCTACGATCTGGGCGGGGGGACGTTTGATGTCTCCATTCTCAAGATCAACAACGGTATTTTTGAGGTGCTCTCCACAAATGGAAACACCCACTTGGGAGGGGATGACATCGATCAGTTGCTGGTCGATTTTATCGTGAAAGATATTTTTAAGCATCACTCTATAGATCTTTCAAATGATCCTACTGCGCTTCAGGAGATTCGAATACGCTGCGAGGAGCTAAAACGCAAGCTCTCTTCAGCGGAGCGCGCCGAGATATCGCTCCCCTTCCCGCAGAAAAAGATAACCTATCGGTGTGAGATCAAACGTCTTGAGTTTGAAGAATTAATTGGCCCGTTGGTTGAGAAAACGATGGGACCGTGCAAACAGGCAATGGAGGATGCGGCCCTTGGGCCTGATCAGATCGATGAGGTGATCCTGGTTGGCGGTTCGACGAGAATTCCAGTGGTGAGAGAGCAGGTTGCCGCACTTTTTAAAAAGGTGCCGCACAGTGAAATTGATCCTGATGAAGCAGTGGCGTTAGGCGCGGCGGTACAGGCGGATATTTTGGCGGGCGGTATCACGCACATGCTTCTTCTTGATGTAACGCCTCTTTCTCTGGGAATTGAGACGATGGGGGGTGTGGTTAGCCGTCTGATTTCTCGGAACAGCACCATTCCAACAAGCGCAAAAGAGATGTTTACTACCTTTGTGGATGGCCAGCAATCGGTCGCGATCCATGTGGTTCAGGGCGAGCGCGAAATGGTCAAAGATTGCCGAAGTCTGGCGAGGTTTAACCTCACAGGGATCGAACCGATGCCGGCAGGCATGCCCAGAATTGAAGTAACCTTTTTAATTGACGCTGACGGAATTCTCAACGTGACGGCGAAAGATATCAGAAGTGGGAAGGTCCACTCAGTGGAGGTTAAACCTTCCTATGGATTGGGCCATGATGAGGTGGAATCGATGATTGCGTCATCGATTGCGCATGCACAGGAAGATTTTAACGAACGGATGCTGATCGAGGCGCGTAACGAGGCGAAGACGGTGCTGCGGCATGTAGAGAAGGCGCTGAGGGAAGGCGGGGCCTTGGTGGGAGAGCCGGAACGGCAAGAAATAGATCAGTCGGCTGTTGCATTGAGGGCTGCGATAGAGGGGCCTGACCATCTCCCCATCCGGGAGGCCCTTGATCGGCTTGATCGCTCCACGCAGCATCTGGCGGCCCTTTTAATGGATCGGTCCCTAAAAGAGGTGCTGCAGAATAAGAAACTAACGGATTTATAAATAATGGAGGGTAGAAAAGGTGAAACTCACCTGGCATGACGCGGAGGAGATTGCATTGTTGTTGGTGCAATCCTATCCTGAAACCGATCCCTTAGCGGTTCGTTTTACAGACCTCCATAAGATGGTCACAGGGCTTTCCAGTTTCGACGATGATCCCAAGAAATCCAATGAGGGCATTCTCGAGGCGATACAAATGGCCTGGCATGAGGAATATCAGGAAAAATAACCTACCAGGTGACGACCTGATCTGCCTGAAAGATGGCGTCCAGCATTTGGCTATAACCTATTTTAGGGTATGGGGTGGAAGCGGGCGCATCATCCTCAAGGACAAAAACCGCTCCTCCCTCAACGCAAAGGGCTGTTGCCTCCTGAATTAGGATAACAGTGATCGCATGGGTGAGGGCCTCGTTTCGGATCACTTCCATCGCAAGCGGCGCATCTTTTTTCTTTAGGATATGCAGGATGCGTTTCATGGTTAAAAGATCGCGAAGTGGGTTGATTCGGAAATCTTCGCCGCAATCTCGGCGGTAGAGAGGGACTGAATCGGATAGTTGCTCTTGGAGAGATTCACCCCGCTCGCCTGATGGACGTAGAAAACCGGAATAAATTCTTTAAGACCTGTAAGAAATTTTACCATTAACTCGCCGTCAACCTGTTCATCCGCGTCAGGGGTGAGAAGAAGCGCGGCGGATCCGAGCAGGATCAGATCGACATCGTGTTCTCCTGCGGCCAGCCCCAGTGCGATCCGGACACCTTCACAGGCGCGATGGCTGACCTTAGGATTGCTTTGTATGAGAATAACAAAGGCCATCTTTAGTTGAATGTCACAAAGCGGTCGCACCCTTTAACGAGATCGGAGAGGACGACCAGCCCGCAGAAAACGGCCTTGTCGGTTGTAGGAATACCGCGGCGCTGTGCGCCATAAGCGCAGAGAAAAAGCTTGACCCCTTCCTCCCTGAGCGCATCGATTTTAGGATGGTCCAGATTTCCTACCCCGTCATCAATTAAATAGAGGTAGGTATCGACCTGTCGGCGCATCGCCTCCGTGGCAAGCGAGACGACGGTGGTGAGATTTTTATGTTCGGGCGGTGTGGAAAGAAGAATCCCGAGTTTCTTTTTCTCCATCGGCATAGACCTTTCAATGTTGAAGGCGAGAGAGAAGCAATTCAGAAAGTTTTGCGAAGGGAATCTCTTCCTGCATTTTTGTGGTCATGTTTCTCAATATAGCGCATCTTTTTGCAAGTTCTGACTCGCCCACGATCAGGACATGTCCGGCGCCCAGTCGGTCTGCCTGCTTCATCTGATTTTTAAGGTTGCCCGCCTCATTCCCCATTTCGCAGGCAAGGCCGTTTTTCCGTAGTGTAAAGGTCAGGGATAAGAGGAACTGGCCGGCGGCCTTTCCCAGTGGCGCAATATAGAGAGGGAGAGACGGTTTAGGAATTTGTGTTGGATCTATAAGCTGCATCAGCCGTTCGATGCCGATCGCAAATCCGACTGCGGGGGTTGAGGGCCCGCCCAGCGTCTCGACAAGACCGTCGTAGCGCCCGCCTGCGGCAACGGCATTTTGAGAGCCGAGGCGGTTGTTTGTGATCTCAAAGGCAGTTTTTGTGTAATAGTCGAGCCCCCGTACCAGATGAGGATTGAGCGTATGCGGGATTTCAAGACAGGCCAGCCCCTCCTGTACCTCTTTAAAGTGTCTCTGGCATTCTGGACAGAGATGATCAATGGAGCGGGGGGCCGTGCGTGTCCTCTCCTTGCAGGCCGGTTTCTTACAGTCTAATATCCGAAGAGGATTTGATTGATAGCGTCGCTGACAGACTTCGCAAAGACGGGAGATTTTCGCTTGAAGGTCGTTCATAAGCGCCAGACGATAGACAGGTCGACATTGGGGACAGCCGAGGCTGTTTATCTCCAGCGTGATATCGTTGACATCGAGTTTCCTGAAAAAATGATAGGACAGCGATAGGAGTTCCACATCTTGGCGGGGATTCGGATCTCCCATGATCTCCGCCCCAATTTGGTGAAACTGACGAAGTCTCCCGGCTTGAGGGCGTTCATGCCGAAACATGGGGCCCATATAATAAAACTTGGCTATGGGGGCGTAAGAGAGATGATGTTCAATATAGGCCCGAACGACGGATGCCGTGCCCTCCGGGCGTAGAGAGATTTTTCCTCCGTCCCAGTCCTCGAAGGTGTACATCTCCTTTTCGATGATATCGGTCGCTTCTCCGATGCCGCGGTTAAAGAGAGAAGCGATTTCAAGAATCGGCGTGCGAATGGGCGAAAACCCAAACGTCTCAAACAGTTCATGAGTCTTCCCTTCGAGCCATTGAATCTGTCTTGCTTCCTCCGGAAGAAGATCTTTAAACCCTTTAAGGGCAGAAAGGGGGGACATACGAATCTGTTTGGAGACAGCTTCCTCATTGTTTTTAGGCAGAGACGTCATGTGGCATTAATTGTCTTCCCCTATGATTGAAACCGATTCAACCATGGTTTTATTAAGCGATACGAAGGGAAGGATCTCCGACGTTCCCTCTTCGGTTACATCTGTTAGATTGATGAAGAGACGCTCTTCTTCATTTAGAACATCCGACACCCTTTTCCGCATTTGTGGAATGGTTAGGTGCCCTACGTATGTTGAACGCGCGGTTACAACCTTAATCTTGACACGTTTTACATCTGCCATTGCATCTCCTCCTCGTGTCTTTGAAGTTTATCGGTTCTTGTGTCGCATCCTCTTCTGTAGTTTTTTTTGTTTGTGTTTCCGCATCTTTTTCCTTCTTTTTTTCACAACGCGTGACATACATTCTCCTTAAAAATATAACACATGATCCAGAAATCACCTTCCGTTCGGCTATCTGCCCTGATCAGGATCTAAAAAAGACAGATGCCTAAAATAACAGACATTTCCCGTGAATATCAAGAATGATAGACGGATAAAGAATAAGAGAGACCGTGGAGTTTTGAGCGGAATATCAATGTAGGGCCAGCCGGCTAAAATCCGGTTTCCACCTCTTTGAGGCGTGGAAGAACTGTATCCTTTTTTGAAACGGAGGGGTTATCCATCGGCCAGACGATTCCGATATCGGGGTCGTTCCAGAAAATCCCGGCGTCATGTTGAGGGGAATATTCCTCGGTTGTGCTGTACAATACATCTGCAGATTCTGAAAGGATTAAGAAGCCGTGGGCAAAACCGACGGGGACGTACATCATTTTTTGGTTTTTGGAAGAAAGAATGGCCCCTACCCATTTGCCGTAGGTCGGCGATCCTTTTCGAATGTCCACCGCGACATCCAGGATTTCTCCCTCCGTCACCCGCAGGAGTTTACCCTGGGCTTTCGGGTTCCTCTGATAATGGAGGCCCCTTAGAACCCCATATCCCGATCTTGAATGATTATGCTGGATAAAGGGTTCCCTTATACCAAGGGCAGCGAAATCGGACAGCTTGTAGGTCTCCATGAAAAAGCCCCTAGCGTCATGATAGACCGTTGGATCGATCAGGATGACATCTGGAATGGAGGCGCGCTCAAATTTAAACGGCATTATTCTCTTCACGCTTAAGTGGGAGGGAGTATACTGGGTGGAGAATTGGCTCGTCAACCGGTACTTCAACCGGTACTTATCGTTCTTGACGTTTTTCCTTTCGCTCTGTTATTTTCAGATCGTTTTTAAGTAGTGAGGGGGCATGCGCCTTTTTGGGAACGGAAGGGGGGTGTTGTTTTTGGTGCCCCTGATTTTTTCGGGCACATCCTCTCTTGAAGCGGCGGAGCGTCCTTCTGTTCCGTCCCTCTTGTCCCAGACCGCTTTTCAGGAAGGGGAGCGGCTGGTTTACGATATTACCTATCTGAAGGCAAAGACGGGAGTCGCTATCTTCGAAGTGAAGGATACGATACAATATCAAGGACGGGCCGTTTATCCGATTCTTCTGACGGCGCAATCAAACGATTTGGTCTCCCTTTTCTATCGTGTCGATGATCGTGTGGAAACCTACATGGACGTAGAGGGTCTCTACACGCATTATCTAAGCGTCAAACAGCATCAGGGGAGGAAAAAGAGAGATAAGACCATTAACTTTGATCAGATTCAACATCAGGCGGTCCAGTTTAAAAACAATCAGGCAGAAATATTTGAAATTCCGCCTGATGTGCAGGATTCATTAAGCTCCCTCTATTTTTTCAGAAGTAGAAAACTGCCACAGGTCGGGACCTCCACCTATATCGACGTCCATGAGAGCGAGAAGAATTGGAAATTGGAATTGCGGGCATTAAAGAAAGAGGAGGTTAAGACCCCCGTCGGAATATTTCAGACGATTAAGGTCCAGGCGCTGGTGCGTTATGAGGGCCTGTTTATGGATAAAGGAGACGTCTTTATCTGGTTTTCCGACGATGTGAAGCGAATTCCCGTTTTGATAAAAACGAGGATAAAGATCGGTTCCGTTACGGCGACCCTTTCTTCGAGGAGGGATCGGACGATCCGTGAGGCCCACTATTTATCCCGTCTGGGATCGAAATAAACGTGATGGCTGTAGAATGCCCCATTTGTAAAAAGGAATTTCTGTGGGAGGAGAGTCGACATCGTCCCTTTTGTTCAGAGCGATGTAAACTGATCGACTTGGGGTTCTGGGTGAGCGAATCGTACCGGATACCAGAACGAGAAGATCATGAAACAAGTCCATCCGAAGGAGACCGATCGAACCCCAAAGACGGAAAATCCCCCCCTTGAATTACTTCGATGGCATGTTTGACCTCGATCCATGCGGTGGGATAATATATTCCTTCTCGCGCGTACGGATAAAAGATGCCAAGAGTGACGTTCTATCCAACTGGGAAGTGTGGTGAGGTTCCATCAGGCATCAGCCTTTTGGATGCCGCCGGCAAACTCGGTTTTGAACTGCGTCATGACTGCGGCGGTTTTGCCACCTGCAGTACCTGCCGTGTCTGGGTCCGAGAGGGAATGGACCATCTCTCCGAGATCGATTTGGATGAAGAGAATATGCTCGAAGAAGCGCAGTTGCCCCCCCCCTACCGGCTCTCCTGCCAGGCGAAAATATCGGGAGATGTCGTAGTGCAGGTGGATGGAGAGGAGATGGATTGGAGTAAGTCGGCCCTCGAGGAGTTATCAAGGTTGCCGGAAGCGTTTCGCAAAACAGTTCGGATGATAGTTGAGAAGAAGGCGAGAAGGGAAGGGATTGCGGTGATCCTGCCTGATACGGCCATTCCTTACGTTGCCGAGGCAAAAGGTGAGATTGAGAAAGTCGCGCACGATCGGCTTCTTTTTGAAGCGTTTGTTAAACAGGTTCACGAATCACCTTAAAAGGGGGTGGGTCAACAGTGAGACTTTCGGTGGATGGAGTTGAAATCGCCTACTCTGATGAGGGAAGCGGTGTTCCCCTCCTGTTTGTCCATGCGTTTCCCTTAAACCGGACGATGTGGGATCCACAGGTTCAATTTCTTGCGTCATACTGCCGCGTGATAACGGTTGACTTGAGAGGACATGGCGAATCCGACGCCCCTTCATGGTTCTACGCCATGGACCAACTTTCGGACGATCTTCGCGCGCTTCTAGACCATCTTTTGATCGATCGGGCCGTTCTGTGCGGTCTTTCGATGGGGGGGTATGCGTTGCTTGCCTTTTATCAAAAATATCGGGAACGGGTCTTGGGATTGATTCTTTCCGATACACGCGCCGGGGCGGATAGCAGTGAGGCGAGAGGGCGGCGATTCAGGATGGCGCAGGCTGTTCAACGGGAAGGGGCCGTCGCCGTTGCGGAAGAGATGCTGCCAAAACTTTTAAGTGCGCGCTCGCTTCAGGAAAGACCGGAGTTGGCAAAGACGGTGTACCGGATGATTCTGTCCACCCCGATTTCGGGCATCATGGGGGACCTGATGGGGATGGCGTTGCGGTCCGATGCGACGCCTGCTTTATCGGAAATTCAATCTCCCACCTTGATTTTAGTGGGAGAGGAGGACGGTTTAACGACGCCGGCCGAGGCACGTTTGATGGCGGATAAAATCGCTGGGGCAACTCTGGTCATCGTTCCCGGGGCGGCCCATCTTGTTAATCTCGAACAGCCTGGCCGTTTCAACGAGGCGGTTCTTCAATTTATTCAATCAGTAAAATAACATACAAACAAGGAGGTGGTTCATGTCAAGCAATGTCGTTGCAAAAGAAGTGGAAGTGGGTGAGAAAGCCCCTGATTTTACCCTTCCGGATCAGGATGGTCAGAATGTAACGCTTTCCGATTTTCTGGGAAAGAAAACGGTGGTTCTTGCTTTTTATCCTTTCGACTGGAGCCCCGTTTGCACCAATGAGAATAAGTGTTTTACAAACGACCTGGGCGAATTCTCCGCCAGCGGGGCGGAGGTACTGGGGATCAGCGTCGATTCAAAGTGGTGTCATAAGGCGTGGAAAGATGCGTTGGGCCTAAAACAGACGCTTCTTGCCGATTTAAAGAGGGATGTGTGCAAAAAATATGGCCTCTTCCTGGAAGATTTTAATTGCGCAAAACGGGCAACCGTGATTGTGGATAAAGAGGGAAAGGTTCGTTACAAGAAGGTGCAAGAGGTTTTAGCGGCGCGCGACAATAAGGATATTCTAAAAGCGCTCTGCGATATTGGGTAAGTAAGAATTGCGATCTCCGCCGAAGGGTTTCGGCGGACGATCGTAAGGAGATGTGATGATTGATGGTCATGAAATCGAACGAGTGAATGATGAGAACTATCGTGAGTTTTTAGCGGTCCCTGCTTCTGTCGTGGTTTTCGGCATCGCCTCATGCGTTCCGTGCAATGAGTTTGATCCGATCATCAGGATGGCTGCCCAAGAGTTTGGCGGTATGGTTAAATTTGGAAAGGCGTTAATGCATATTCCTGGCGCTTGCCGTGAGCTAAAAAAACAATATACCTTTGAGACCTTTCCCACCTCCCATTTCTATAAAAAGGGCGTTCTGGTTCACATAGAGCAGGAAAAGCTCTCTCTCTCCGATCTGGAAGAGAGAATCAAAGAACACCTGCTGGTATAGCGCCTTGTCGGAACATCCCAAAGTCCTCATGGTGGGCGCCGGAGCGGTCGGTGGCTATTTTGGGGCCCTTCTCTGTCGGGCGGGCGCCGATGTGACCTTCCTCGTCCGTCCGGTTACCTATTCGGCCATCTTAGAAAATGGTCTCACCATTAAGAGTGTCAATGGGGATCTGACGGTTCATCCCCGGGTGGTTACGTCGGTCGCTGATCTTACGGATGTCTGTTTTATTATCTTAACCGTGAAGTGTTATGACCTGATTCCGGCGTTAAAGGAGATTGCCCCGCTGATTGAAAAGGGGGCCATCCTCTTAACACTCCAAAATGGGGTGGATACAGAGGAGAGGGTCTTGGATTATTATCAATCCGACTGCCTGGTAGCCGGGGTGGTCTATATCACTGCCCGTATAGCGAGGCCGGGATATATTGAACATTTCCGGCGAGGGGTCATCTCGCTGGGCGAATGGTCAGGGGGGCAAAGCAGCCGGTCTGACCGCCTGTGTCAGTTTTTTTCGCAAGCGGGTATTCCCTGTCGGCTAACACGTCATATTCGCAAGGCCAAGTGGGAGAAGTTATGTTGGAACGCCACATTTAATCCCCTTTCTGTAATTTTAGATTCTCCTGTTTCTCTGGTTCTTCATTCCCCCGCTCTTTTGGAAATCGTTCGGCAGGGAATTTTAGAGGTGGTCGCTGTGGCGGAAAGGGAAGGAATTGATCTTGATCCGAATATGGTTAAAGAGACGATATCGGTATCGGATCAGTTTAAAGATTTTCATACCTCCATGTATGAGGATTATAAAAATGGCAGACCGACGGAGATTGATCATTTAAATGGCGATCTCGTTCGTCGGGGAGAGAAATGGGGCGTTGTGACACCGATCCACCGGATGCTTTATGCCTTGGTAAAGGGATTAGAATTAAAAAGAGAAATGGGATTGGAAGCTTGGCGAGTGGGATGACGTGAAGGTAAAGGGCCTTTTCTTTGATGCGGGAGATACCCTGTTTTATGTAAGAGGGGGTGTTGGCGAACATTACAGCCGTATCGCAAAGCGATATGGGATTAACCTTGAACCGCCGTTATTAAGTCGTCGGTTTCAAGAGGTGTTTAGAAGGCATGCCCCCTTGGTTTTCCCGGGGGCAAGGGAATGCGATATCCATGCGCTGGAACGGAAATGGTGGAATGATATTGTCCAATCTGTTTTTGATGGTGTCTCTCTTCCGGAGGCCCTTTTTGATGAAATTTACACTTTTTTTGAGGAGGAAGAGGCATGGTCGCTTTTCCCAGAGACCTTGGAGGTCCTGGAACGTCTTGAGGGGATCGGTTATCAGATGGGGATTATATCTAACTTTGATTCAAGGATTCACCCTGTCTGCACTTCTTTGGGGATCCGGCATTTTTTTAAGACCGTGACTATTTCAAGCCGCGCAGGATTTGCCAAGCCGTCACCCGAGATATTTTGCCTTGCCTTAAACGAAGCGGGATTTCATGCGTCTGAAGTGGTTTATGTGGGGGACAGCCTCGATCACGATGTAAAAGGGGCGGCCCTATGTGGAATGACGCCTCTTCTCCTCGATCGCAATGGGCGCTATCAAGGGATAGAAACTCCAACGATTTGCGACCTTCGCATGATATTTTCCCACTTATAACAAAAAGGCACTCTTTCCTTGTAACAAAAAAGAGTGCCTTTCTGTGTTTCTTTACGGAGCTTAGTGTTTTGCAGCAGGGGCCTTTGCGGTAATAGCTAAGGCATGTCCGCTCGCATCTGCTTCCGCCTCAACCATGACGCCCGCCTTGATCTCGCCACTTTTTTTCGTGGACGGGGCAACATGGAGCTTATGAACTTTCCCTTTTGCATCTTTCACTTCAACAAACTCACCCTCGGCGTGCAAAACCTCGCCGGAGACCTTGTGAGCCCCGGACGCAAGGCCGACGCTTGCGGTGCTGATCGCGACCACTGCCGCGACGAAAAACATAAGCACTTTCTTCATTCAAATTCCTCCAGAGAGATTGTCTGTAGCTTAACGCTACAGATTCGGCAAAGCTAGTCTTTCCCAAGGGGAAAGTCAAGCTGAAAAGTCCAATGTGGTCCAATGTGGTAGTAAGATATGGCTTGACCGTCTCTGCTTTGTCTTATATCCTGTCGCTCGACGCTAGGATTGCCTCTGGAAAGGTCGAAGTGCTTAAAGCCATCATTTTCGATTGTGACGGTATTATTGTCAACAGCGAGCCCCACCATTTGAAGGCCTTTCAACAAACATTGAAGGAAGCAGGAATTTCTCTTTCGGAGGAGGAATATTATCGAAAGTATCTGGCGATGGACGACAAAGGATGTTTTGAAGCGGTGCTTCAGTTACATCAACACCCAATCAACAATGGAATCCTGAAAGGCCTGATTCTTAAAAAGATGGCGTTCTACCGAACCCTGTCCCAACAGGAACTTCTCCTTTATCCGGGTGTTGTCGAGTTCGTGAAAGAGGTAGAGAAACATTACCTCTTGGCGATTGCCTCTGGTGCTTTCAGGGGAGAGATTAAGTTTGCGCTTGATAAGGGGGAAATCCGATCATTTTTTAAGGTGATTGTCAGCGCGCAGGATGTGCAACATGGAAAGCCACATCCGGAGGCATTTTTATCTGCCTTGGCGAAGCTCAACCAAGTTTCTCCATATTCTACCCCCATCCTGACAAAAGAGTGTCTTGTCATTGAAGACTCCCTCCATGGGGTGGAGGCGGCCCACGCCGCAGGGATGAGATGTCTTGCCGTGACGAATTCTTACCCGAAGCGGTTGCTGGATGGGAAGGCAGACTGGGTTGTCGAAAGTCTGTCCGAAGTAGCGCCAAAGGATTTGGATGCGTTCTTTTTAAAGACTGGAATATAGAAGGGAGGGATAGAATGGGGAGTTTTGTAAGATCTTTCACTGTTTGGATCGGTCTCTTAGCCGTTGCAACAGCGGCTTTTGCGGAAGGGAAAAAACTTCCGTCCGGCATCTATGCCATCATCGAGACGGGTATGGGAGACATAACGATCCGGTTATTTGACAAAGATGCGCCCAAAACGGTTGAGAATTTTGTGGGACTTTCGGAAGGGACAAAGGTGTGGATCGATCCTAAGAACGGAGAGAAGGTAAAACGGCCCTTGTACGAC
>SBBT01000104.1 GCA_005239595.1 Candidatus Troglogloeales bacterium
AGGGAGCCCCTTGGAGATAACAGAAACAAAAGAGTATATGGATCAAATGATTAAAGAGTACCTTAGTATCCTCTGGAGACAGAAGTTGTGGGCGCTTATGCCGTTTATAAGCGGGATTGTCCTCACGGTTTTCCTTTTAGTTGTTCTTCCCAGAACGTATGTTTCATCCGCCACTATTCTGGTGGAGGAACCTAGAATTCCAGCTGAGATTGTAAAGTCTTCAGCACAGAAAACGATTTCGGATGATGCCTACGACCGCCGTCTCACCAAGATTCAACAAGAAATTCTTAGCCGCTCCCTGTTGCAAGCCGTGTCTAACAAGTTTAGGTTAGGTGAAACAGAATATAAAGGGGAGACGTTGGATGAAATCGTTTCGTCCATGCGTAGTAATATTAAAATTGAAACGGTGGGCCGAAGGTTAGTTGATGCGTTTACAATCTCCTTTTCGGCGTCTCGTCCTACGATATCGATGGAGGTGACCAACGAGTTGGCGAATCTTTATGTTGAGAAAAACTCACGTCTCCGTCTGGAGACGGCAGCTGTTACATCGGGATTTGTTGAGAGGGAGCTGGAAAAATTAAAAGAAGACCTTGAGCGACAAGAACATAAAATCGGGGTGTTCAAGCAAACCTATATCGGTATGTTGCCGGAACAACTTGAAAACAACCTTTCAACACTGGAAGCATATCGTCGTGATATTCAGGGAACACAGATTGCGAGGGGAGTTGCTCAAGAACGCAAGCGCATGTATCAGGATATGGCACAACTTATTATTCAGGAGCGTAACCTCAAAAGTAGCGAGGAGAAAGAACGCTTGGATGCCGCTGTGCTTTCTCAAGATTCCCCCTATTCTTCTCTTTTGTTGCAATTGGCTTCCAAGGAAAGCCAATTGGAAAGTTTGCGGGCTGAGTATAAAGAGACGTATCCTGATGTTGTCATGCTGAAGCGGGACATTAGAGTACTCGAAAACCGATTGTCCCTGCATAAAAAAGAGGGACAGGAAAAAGCGGCAGATAAGGGAACGGCTCTGTTGCCCCTTTATGCGGGTGAGGCAGGGAGGGTCCTTCAGGCGACCGAAATCGAATTGGCTAGTCTAGATGCGCGAGAGAAACTTCTTGAGGAGCGGGTCAAAAATTACGAACGACGGATCGAAAGCACGCCTCTTGTTGAACAAGAGCTTAGTGCATTATTGAGAGATTATGCGATCACTAAACATAACTATGATGCTCTTTTGGATAAAAAGCAAAATGCCGTGATTTCCAAAAACTTTGAGGCCCAAGAGATTGGGGAGCGGTTTCGCCTTTTAGATCCTGCAAATCTTCCCCAGGATCCAGTCAAACCAAACAAACTGAAGGTTAGCCTTGCAGGTTTATTCCTTTCTCTTGCGGGCGGGATTGGGACTGCCTTTGTTCGAGATAAATTTGACAGGAGCATCCGTAAACCGATTGAACTGGAGCGTGTTACGGGGGCGCCTGTGTTGGCATATATCCCAGATTTCAATGAAGAAGTGGCGACCTACTATAAATATGGGGGGAAAGGTAAAGTAAATGAAAAGCCTCGTTAGAAAATCGATGACGCCTCCCGTTGAGACAGAAGAAAAGGCTGGGGAGGTTCTTGTAACCTTGACCGAACCGATGTCGGTTGCGTCCGACGGGTATCGGACACTTTTTGCGAAAATAGATTCGCTCTGCCGAGTGGATGAGAAAAAAGTGCTTGCTGTGACAAGCGCCGTTAAAGGTGAAGGGAAAACGACCACAACTTCCAACCTGGCAGTTGTGGCTGCTCGAGACTTCGGAAAACGGTGCTTAATTGTTGATGGCGATTTTAGCCAGCCGACGCTCGCGAGACGTTTTGGCCTGAGGGAAGAAGCAGGTCTGGTTGACGTTATCGCAAAAAAATGTCCATTAGGAAGTGCCATGCGGCGCGGTCCTACAGAAAACCTAACCCTTTTTCCAATGGGACACCGACCTGTAAAGGAAAGTAACGTTTGGACCTCTGATGGTATGAAAGATGTTTTAAGAGAAGTTCAGGCGTGGTTTGATTATGTATGGATAGATGCCCCTCCCATTCTCCCACTTTTTGATATGAGTGTTATTTCAAATGCTGTTGATGGCATTTTAATCGTTGCCAGGGCTGGCAAGACGTTAGATCATCTACTTTCTCAAGCGGTTAAATCTATTGGGGCTTCGAAGATTATCGGGAGCGTCCTCAATGGAGCGGTAGGGGAATGGCCCTTTAAGTATTAAGATGTGTCCGATGGACAAGATGGGTTTGTCCCGCTCCATTTCCCACGTAAGCAAGAGACGATGGTACGAATTTTCGATCGTTACTTTTCAATTCGTAATTCACTCTACTTTATCTTCGAAAATATTGTTGTACTAATCTTCCTTTTGTGGGGGACAGCGTTTGGAAGTGCCGCCATTGGCTCTGCGTGGCTGTATATGATGGCGGTTGTTTTTGTTTCTCGAATTTGTCTCTATTATGGTGAACTTAGACTCCCTTTTCCAAGGTTTTTCTTAAAAGAAGTTTTATTTAAACATATCCAGGCGATTCTCCTTGCCATTTTTATTTTATTTATATTCTATCTGATTACTCCTGCTGCTCTCGCGCTGCTGCTCTCGCGATATGGCGTTCTTTTTGGGTGCGGTTGGTGTTGTTTCCATTTCTGTTGATTGGCCTTAGGCTAGGGTACCAGATCCTAGTCCCCATGCGCCGCTGGGATTCAACAATTTTGATTATCGGTTCCGCGCCAGTTGCAGGCTTGCTTTAGAATGTCCTTTTTTATGATCGAATCTTGGGATTTCGTGCACTCCATTTTCGTTGGGATGTAACTTCTCCAGACTCGTTAGGAAAAGAGTGGAAACGGTTATCAACGATTGTGACTGAACACGGAAAAAGCAAAATTGTAGTTGCCCTAAATGATCGGCGTGGACAGCTTCCAGTAGAGTCGCTTCTCAACCTTTGTGTACTGGGTGTGGAAATTCTGGAAGGCGTTGCCTTTTACGAAGAGATTTCAGGGAAAATATTAATCCAAGCGCTAAGACCCAGCAGCTTTATTTTTGGCGAGGGTTTTTGTCGCGTTAGTTTTGTCCGTGTTAGCAAGCGGGTCTTTAGCGTTATTTTTGCTTCTATTGGCCTGGTTTTAGCAGCTCCCTTGTTCCTTGTTTTTCCTGTTTTAATTAAGCTTGGTTCCAGTGGATCCGTTTTTTACCGTCAGGAACGTGTGGGTGAAAAGGGACGGCCGTTTATGTTCATAAATTTAGATCGATGTACCAGATGCTGAATTGAAAAACGGCCCTGTCTGGGCACCAAAGAACGACCCTAGGGTAACGAAGATCGGCCGGTTCATGAGGAGCCTCCATATTGATGAAATTGCCCAAATGATTAATGTATTAAAAGGAGATCCGGGTTTTGTCGGCCCTTGACCGAGAGCTTTTTTCGTCGAGGAGTTACAGCAAAAGATTCCTTATTACAACCTTAGATTTTCAGTGAAACCGGCCTTGACAGGTTTGGCACAGGTAAAATATCGGTATGGCTCTACAGAAAAGGATGCCGTAGAGAAACTTCAATATGATCTTTACTATATTAAACATCTCTCGTTTGTACTAGAT